>JASLHV010000020.1 GCA_030153205.1 Roseiarcus sp.
GCGTCTCGCGGCACTTACGTATTTTGGCGGAGGCCGGGATCGTGCAGGTGCGTCCGCATGGACAGAAGCGGCTCTACTCGCTGCGCAAGGAAGCGTTCGATCAGCTCGAAACTTGGGTGGCGGGCTATCGTCGCCATTGGCAGGCGCGGCTCGATCGATTTGGCGCCGCTGTCGAACGACGCCTTGCGCCCGCCAATAAAGATCCTGAGGAGCAGTCATGACCATCGCCTCGCCTGCGCCCGCGCGGGCTCAATTCTCATTGACGCGCGTCTATGCCACTTCGATCGACGAGGCCTGGGCGCTTTGGACCACCAAAGACGGCATCGAATCCTGGTGGGGCCCGGAGGGATTTGACGTCACCGTCACCTCGCTCGACCTGCGTCCCGGCGGCGCGCTGATCTATCTGATGACCGCTACGGCGCCGGAGCAGGCGGCCTTCATGAAGCGCGCAGGCATGCCGCTGACGAGCGAATGCCGGGTCGCCTACACCGAAGTCGCGCCACCCAATCGGCTGGGCTACAAGACTCTGGCCGATTTCATCCCTGGCGTCGCGCCTTACGAAGTCGCCACGGTCGTTGAGTTGAAGGCCACGACCGAAGGGGTGAAGTTGACGATCACCTTTGACGCCATGCACGACGATATCTGGACAGAACGCGCCCGCGCCGGACACGAAAGCCAAATGCGCAAGCTCGACGCCCTGTTTGCCGCAGAACGCAAAGCGTCCCACTCCTGAGGTTCGTCGGTCTCGTCGCTGGACTGCTCTTCTTCAATCACACATCAAAAAGGAGATAGCTCGTGCTGCGTCCGCCGCCCATACCTTTGATCAATATTCCACGCTTGATCAATTCGTCGATGTCGCGCAGCGCCGTATCCTGCGAGCTTTTCGTGAGTGTCGCCCATTTTGACGATGTGAGCTTCCCTTCGAAACCGTTGAGAAGATGGTTGATGACGGCGCGCTGTCGATCATTGAGCTTTGCCGCGCCGAACTTTTCCCAGAAGCGCGCTTTCGTGAAGACGCTTGCCAGGATCGTCTCGGCCGCATCGAAGGCGCGGTCGAGACAGGCCAGGAACCAGTCGAGCCATCGCGTGATGTCGAGATCGCCGCGCTGTGTGGCCTGGAGGACATCGTAATAGGCATTCCGCTCCTTACGAATTTGTGCGGACATACTGTAGAAGCGCTGAGAGGTTTGCTCGGATCGGGCAAGCGCCATGTCGGCAATCGCGCGCGCGATCCGACCATTGCCATCTTCGAAGGGATGGATTGTCACGAACCAGAGATGCGCAACCGCCGCCTTGATCAACAGATCGGTTGGCTGATCGGCGTTGAACCATTCAAGGAAGTTTTTCATTTCCTCGTCGAGGCGTTTGGCCGCGGGCGCCTCGAAATGCACACGTTCGCGCCCGATCGGACCCGAGACGACCTGCATCGGTCCAGATTTGTCGTTGCGCCAGGCGCCGACCACGATCTTGCTCATGCCGCTGCGGCCCGTCGGAAAGAGCGCGGCATGCCAACCGAACAACCGGTCCGCGGTCAGCGACTTTTCATAATGTTCGGTCGCGTCGAGGATCATCTCGACGACGCCCTCGACGTTGCGATCGGCGGGCGTGAGGGCGCCGATATCCATGCCGAGACGGCGGGCGATCGATGAACGCACCTGGTCGCGGTCGAGTCGTTCGCCTTCGATCTCGCTCGACTTGATGACCTCCTCCGTGAGGCTTTGCAGTGTCGCCTCGGCGCGCAACTTGAAACCGAGCGCCGCCATGCGCCCGAGCAATCGTCCCTGCTTGCGACTTACGCCAGCAAGCAGCGCAGCGAGCTTGTCGTCTTGCCAATAAAACTTCGGCCACGCTTCGAACTGATAGATGTAGGTCGCCATTCTCCGCACCATCTGCGGAGAATATACGCCCTATTCTCCGCAACGGCCAGCAAAATCGCCGCACATTATGCGGAGAACAGACAGGCTAATCACCGATGAGAAATAGAGCAATAAAATCAATAAAAGGCGAGGTCTTAAGGCAATTCCATTTTTTGGAACATTCCGCGGATTCCTCCGCAGGTCTTGCGAAACTGTCGGAATCAATAAAAAAGCCCGTTAGACGAGAGCCAAAGCTCTGATCTAACGGGCTTAATTTGGTTGCGGGGGCAGGATTTGAACCTGCGGCCTTCAGGTTATGAGCCTGACGAGCTACCGGGCTGCTCCACCCCGCGTCAAAAGGGGCGAATGGCCAATGGCGAAGGTTTAGGACGCCATTCGTCACGCGCATTTTCGTTTCAGAGGAGTTCTTACGCCCTTGGCAGGCCTGGCGACGACCTACTCTCCCAGGTCTTAAGACATAGTACCATTGGCGCTAAAGCGTTTGACGGCCGAGTTCGGGATGGGATCGGGTCTGATCGCTTCGCAAAAGCCACCAGGCCGGCGAAAGGCGTAAGAAAGAAGCAAAACTGGAGTTTTCATTGCCCATGATGGGCGTTGGTAAATGAGAGCAATCAAGCCAAACGAGCTATTAGTACCGGTAAGCTACACGCGTCACCGCGCTTCCACATCCGGCCTATCAACGTGGTCGTCTTCCACGGCTCTTCAGGGAGAAATGGTCTTGAGGCTGGTTTCCCGCTTAGATGCCTTCAGCGGTTATCCATTCCGTACATAGCTACCCTGCACTGCGGCTGGCGCCACAACAGGTCCAC
>JASLHV010000037.1 GCA_030153205.1 Roseiarcus sp.
GCCCAGCTCCTCATCATGGAGCGGAACGGCTATCCCGAAGAAACCTATTATACGTTCTCGTACAGTCCAATTCCCAATGACGACGGGACGGTCGGCGGCATTATCTGCGCCAATAGCGACGACACCCAACGCGTCATCGGCGAACGCCAGCTCGCTCTGTTGCGCGATCTTGCGGCCGGAGCGACCCATACGCGCACTTGGCAGGAGGCGTGCGAACGAAGCGCGGAAGCCTTGTCAACGAACGCCCGCGATATCCCGTTTTCGATGATCTACCTCGAGGAGCCGGACAGCGCCGTCATGAAGTTGGCGGGCGTTTCGGGCATTGAACGCGGCGCCGCGATCGCCGCAGAAGAGATGTCGCCGGAGGTGTCGGCGCCATGGCCCTTCATGGACGTGTTGCGGACGCATCAACTGACGATCGTGTCGGATTTGCAGAACACCGTCGGCGCGGAGCTGCCAAGCGGGCCTTGGAGCGCCGCGCCGACCCAAGCCGCGGTGATCCCGCTCTCGCCGCCCGGCGAGACCGGCCGCGCCGGCGTTCTGATCGTGGGACTCAATCCCTTTCGTTTGTTCGACGACAATTATCGCGGCTTCCTGACGCTGATCGCCAATCAGATCTCCAGTGCGATCGCCAATGCGCTGGCCTATGAAGAAGAACGCAAACGCGCGGAGGCTTTAGCCGAGATCGATCGCGCGAAAACGCTGTTCTTTTCGAACGTCAGCCATGAGTTTCGCACGCCGCTGACCTTGATGCTGGCGCCGATCGAGGACGCGCTCAACGATCGTACGGCCACAGCGCTTCCCCTTGTCCAACGAAGCCGGCTGGAAACCGCGCACCGCAACAGCCTGCGCCTGCTCAAACTGGTCAATTCGCTGCTCGACTTTTCGCGGATCGAAGCCGGACGCGCCAATGCGAGCTTCCAGGCGACCGATCTTTCGAAATTCACGGCGGAACTGGCGTCGAATTTTGAATCGGCGATGGCCAAGGCCGGATTGAAATTGACGATCGATTGTCCCCGCCTGCCGCACGAAGTCTTTGTCGATCGCGACATGTGGGAGAAAATCGCCCTCAATCTTTTGTCGAACGCCTTCAAATTCACATTCTCGGGCGAGGTCGCCGTTCGCACGCGCGTCTCGTCGGACGGCGGCGCGGCCGAGATTGTCGTCAAGGATACCGGCGTCGGCATACCCGACGATGAATTGCCGCGCCTCTTCGAGCGGTTTCATCGCGTGGAAGGGCAAAAGAGCCGTTCGTTCGAAGGCTCGGGCATCGGACTGGCGCTCGTCCATGAACTCGTGCGGCTGCATGGCGGCGCGATCGCCGTGAACAGCAAGGTTGGCGCGGGCACGGAATTTATCGTCTCGATACCTTTTGGTGTCGACCACCTGTCGAAAGATCAAATCGACGCAGTACGTTCGGCTGGCGTGACGTCGCTTCGCGCCGAAGCCTACGTCGAGGAGGCGCTGCGTTGGCTGCCGGGCGCCGACGAGGATCCGACGCAGGGTCCGACCGGAGGGCACGAGGAAACCGAGGATCTCCTTTTCGGCGCCGCGGTCAATGACGCAAGAATACTCGTCGCCGACGACAATGCCGACATGCGCAACTATCTCCGGCGTCTGCTGGGCGCGCGCTGGAACGTGCGGTCCACGCCGGACGGCGAAGCGGCTTTGAAGACGCTACGCCAGGAAAAGCCCGATCTGCTGATCGCCGACGTGATGATGCCCGGCCTCGACGGCTTTGAATTGCTCCGTCAATTGCGCGCCGATCAGGCCTTGCGCGATTTGCCGGTGATTCTCCTCTCGGCGCGCGCCGGCGAGGAAGCGCGCGTCGAAGGACTGGACGCCGGCGCCGACGATTATTTGACGAAACCGTTTTCCGCCCGCGAACTCATTGCGCGGGTCAACGCCAATTTGGAGACGGCGCGTATCCGTCGCGAGACGACGCGCGAATTGCGCGAAAGCGAGGCGCGTTTCCGCAATATGGCCGACAATGCCCCGGTGATGATGTGGATGACCGACGCCAGCGGCCGGCTCACCTACCTCAATCGCGGCTGGTCGGAATTTACCGGCCAGACGCCCGAGGCCGCGGTTGGCTATGGCGCCTGGGAGGCGCTTCATGCCGACGATCGCCCCAAAGCGGAAGAAGTATTTTTCAAAGCCAATCAAGCCCATGAGCCGTTCCGCGTCGAATGCCGCATTCGCCGTAGCGACGGGGTCTACCGCTGGGCGATCAGCGCGGCCGCGCCGCGTTTCAGCGCCGACGGCGAATTCCTCGGCTATATCGGCTCGGTGATCGACATCGCCGATCGCAAGGCGGCGGAAGAAGTTCTTCAAAACACCAATGAATTTTTGGAGAAACGCGTCGCCGCCGTTCTCGCCGAACGCGCCGAGGCCGAAGCGCAGCTCCGGCAGGCTCAGAAAATGGAGGCGGTCGGCAAACTGACGGGCGGCGTGGCGCATGACTTCAACAATGTCCTGCAGATCATCGGCGGCAATCTGCAGCTTCTCACGCGCGACGTCGCCAGTAATCCGCGCGCCGAGCAAAGGCTGCAAGTCGCGGCGGCGGCGGTGACGCGCGGCTCGAAACTGGCTTCGCAACTTCTGGCGTTCGGACGACGGCAACCCTTGACGCCGCGCGTCGTCAATCTGGGCCGGCTGATCCGCGGTACGGACGACATGCTGCGCCGCGCGCTCGGCGAAGGCGTCGAAATCGAAACGGTGGTCGCCGGCGGCTTATGGAATACGTTCGTCGACGTCGCCCAGCTCGAGAACGCGCTGCTCAACATGGCGATCAATGCGCGCGACGCCATGAAGGCCCATGGCCGGCTGACGATCGAAGCCGGCAACGCCTCGCTCGATGAAGCCTATGCGGCGCTGCATGAGGATGTCGCCGTCGGTCAATACGTCATGATCGCGGTGTCGGATACCGGATCGGGCATACCGCAGGACTTGCTCGAGCGCGTCTTCGAGCCTTTCTTCACCACCAAGCCCGAAGGACAAGGCACCGGGCTCGGCTTGAGCATGGTCTATGGTTTCGTCAAGCAATCCGGCGGCCATATCAAAATCTACAGCGAGACGGGTCATGGCACGACCGTCCGCATGTATCTGCCGCGCAGTCGCGAGGCCGAAGATGTCGAGATCGACGCCAAGCTCGGGCCTGCCGTCGGCGGCACCGAGACCGTGCTGGTCGTCGAGGACGACGAGGACGTACGCGAGACGGTTGTCGATATGCTGGCGGGGCTTGGCTACCGCGTGCTCAAGGCCAAGGACGCGCAAAGCGCGCTGGTGATCATCGAGAGCGGCGTTCCCATCGACGTCCTGTTCACCGACGTCGTCATGCCCGGCTCTTTGCGGAGCCCCGAGCTTGCGCGCAAGGCGCGCGAGCGCATTCCCGGCGTCGCCGTTCTCTTCACATCGGGCTATACCGACAATGCGATCGTTCACGGGGGCCGCCTCGACGAAGGCGTCGAACTCTTGAGCAAGCCCTATAGCCGCGACGCGCTGGCGCGGAAGATACGTCATGTGCTCCGCAATCAAAAGCAACGCGAGCCGACCCGGCCGGCCATCGTTCGTCCCTTGTGGCGCGAGCAGAGCGGCGCCGCGCCACAATCAAAGCCGTTGGAAATCCTGCTCGTCGAGGACGATCCCCTGATCCGCTTCTCCACCGCCGAAATGCTGGCCGAACTCGGCCATGCCGTGACGCAGGCGGCGGACGGCGCCGAGGCGCTGGCGCAGCTCGAGCAAGCGACATTCGATCTCCTGATGACCGACCTCGGCCTGCCCGGCATGAGCGGCGCCGAACTGGCGACGCGCGCGATCGAAAAACAGCCGGCGCTGCGCGTGATCCTCGCCTCAGGCTATGGCTCGCCGTCCGGCTCCGAGGAAATCGCCCGCGCCGTCTTCGTGCAGAAGCCCTATGATACGCGGGCCTTAGGGGAAGGGTTGGCGAGGGCTATGGCGAAAGAGGTGGGGTAGGGATACGCCGGAATTGGATTCGCCTTCGAAGGCGTACTTTCGAGGACGACGGCGCCTTCCCAAATCCGCCGCGCCCGGCGCTATCAGCTCATTGATTGCATGGCGATTGTGCGCCAGAGTATTTCCAACTCATGGACGATGCGCTTTGCGCATCGCCGCCGGAGGCGGGGGGGGGAAAGGGGGGTGGTTTGTTTTGTAATAATATTTGGGGACGCTATGGGATTGAAAAAAATATGGGATATTGATACGTTTTTTT
>JASLHV010000093.1 GCA_030153205.1 Roseiarcus sp.
CCCGCGAGAACCGGTCGCGGGTCTTTTTCGACCGCCTGATCCGCGTAGAGCCTGGCAAGATCAAGCGAGCGGTCTGAATCCTTGCTCCATTGATTGTTGTAGTCGAGCACATAGGCCCAGGCGAGCCCGGCGAAGGCGAGCGCATAATTCGGCTCGAGTTCGATCGCTTGATTGAGCAGCCTGACGATCTGTTCGAAAGTCTCGCGATTTACGTCCACGCTCAGCAGGAGCTCGCGGGCGCGCATGTGCAAGTCTTGCGCGGTCGCGTTGATCTGGCCTGTTTCCGAGATCCGCGCCTTCTCGGCCGGACTGATCGTCACTTTCAACGCATTGACGATCTGCTGCGTCACGTCGTCCTGAACCGCGAATATATCGGTCAAGTCCCGATCGTAACGATCGGCCCAGAGGTGCGCGCCGTTGGTCGCGTCGATGAGCTGAGCCGTGACGCGCACGCGGTTTGCCGCGTGCCTTATGCTGCCTTCGAGGACGAAGCGGACATTGAGTTCGCGCGCGACGTCTCGGACGTCGAACTTCCTGCCCTTGTAGGCGAAGCTCGAGTTGCGGGCGATGACGACGAGGCCGGCGATCTTGGCGAGGTCGGTGATGATGTCCTCGGCGACGCCGTCGGAAAAATAATCCTTGCTCTGATCGCCAGACATGTTGTCGAAGGGCAGCACGGCGATGGAAGGCCCGGCGACCTCGCTCGGCTTCTCGGGCTCTTTGCGCAGAGGCGCGGCGATCGGCGCATCGCCCGGGCGCCATTTCCAGATCGAGATCGGCCGATCGATATTCTTGACCTGGACCTGCCCGCAATCGCGGAAGGCGTTGTCGATCCGATTGCCGACGCCTTCATGGACGATCGAGGAGATGCAGACGCCGCCTGGCTCGGCCAAAGGCTCGAGCCGCGCCGCGACATTGACGCCGTCGCCATAGATGTCGTCTTCATCGATGATGACGTCGCCGAGGTTAACGCCGATGCGAAGCTGAATTGCGGGCTCGCCGGGCGGCAAAACGCGGGCGGCGACCGCATTTTGGATCGCGACGGCGCATTCCACGGCGTCGACGACGCTGGCGAACTCCACCAGCGTTCCGTCGCCGATCAGCTTGACGATGCGGCCATGGCGCGTGGCGATGGCGGGATTGAAAAGATTTTCCCTAAATTGTTTCAACGCGGAAAGCGTTCCGCTTTCATTGGCGGCCATGAGGCGCGAATAGCCGACGACGTCGGCCGCCAGAATCGCTGCAAGTCTTCGGTTGGTTAGCGTCTCAGCCATGCCGTCTCTTTATCAGCACGCAAATTCCTCGCCAATGTCGTGAAAGTCGCGCCCTCTCGGGCGGAAAATCGTCGGTCCGTGGCGGCATTCGCATGCTTTAGATAAGATCGCTCACCCCCTTATGACAGGGCGAACGCATGGATTGGTTATTCGGCAATCCGCTCGGCAATATGTGGGGTCCGACGTTTCTCGTTTTCTATGCGCTGTTTTCCGCGCTCGTCATCCTTTGCGCGCATCTTTACGTGACGCGGAGCGACGCCGCCGATGTCCTGGACCTGCCGGAAACGCCAATGCAATTCGACCCTTACGAGATCGCCTACCTGCGCGGCGACGTCAACGAGGTGATCCGTACCGCCGTCTATGCGCTCAAGCAGAAGGGATTGATCGAAATCGAGCGCCGGACGTTTCGCACCGCCCGCATTCGGCCGAGCGGCGGGACGCCGAACGATCTGAACGATATCGAGCGCCGCGTCATGGATGCGATTCGCGCAGAGCCCGCCGTCCCGCAGCTTTTCAGCAATGCCGATTTGCGAGAGACGCTGAAGATCCTCTGCGAGCCCTATCGAGGCAGATTGAACGACCAGGGGCTGTTGCCGTCCGACGCGGCCCAGCGCGCTCGGAAAACCGCCGTATGGACGGGCGCAACGCTTCTCATTGCGCTTGCGCTTTACAAACTCGCGGCCGCATCAGTGCATGGGCGGTCGAATGTCGGGCTTCTGTGCGTCTTTGCTTTCATCGCCTGCATCGTCCTCTTTGCGACAATCGGGCGCCACAAGCCAATGAGCCGACGAGGAAAGGCTTATTTGGAACGGCTGCAGTTGGCCTATGGCGGACCGCGGTTGACGGCCTTGGCGGCGCCGACAGGAACCGATGCCGCGATGCGCGCCGCCGCCCTGGGGATGGTCGGCCTCTTCGGTCTCAATATCCTCAAGGGAACGCCAGACGCCGCCCTGGCGCAAACCTTCGCGCAATCGTCTGGCTCTGACGGCGGCGGAGGCGGTTGCGGCGGCGGCGGGGGAGGCGGCGGCTGCGGTGGATGCGGCGGTGGGGATTAGCTTGCAGCCCTTCGCGGACGTCCCGGTTCTCGGCGTCGGGCTTGGCTATCGGCCGCCGTTTCGCGCCGAACTTTTCGCCCATCGCGGGGAGGTCGATTTTCTGGAGATCACGGCGGATCATTATTTTGACGCGAGCCGGGAAAAGCTGGACGAACTCGATCTTTTGGCGAGCCACTTTACGTTGATCCCGCATGGGCTCGACTTGTCGATCGGCGGCGGCGATGGAATCGACAGCCGCTATCTCGATCAATTCGCGGCCCTGGTCGAAAAGCTGCGGCCTCCCTATTGGAGCGAACATCTGGCCTTCACCCGCGCGGGCGGCGTCGCCATCGGCCATCTCGCCTCGCTCCCCTATACCGAGGAGGCGCTCGATATCGTGGCGCGGAATGTCGAGACCGTACGTCGTCACATTAAGACGCCTCTGATCCTCGAAAACATCACGGAAGGCGTGCGCGTTCCCGGCGCGGAAATGGCGGAGGCGGAATTCGTCAGCGCGGCGTTGGAGCGCAGCCATTGCGGTTGGCTGTGCGACGTGACCAATCTTTTCACCAACGCCTTCAATCAAGGCGCGGACGCTGCGCGCGACCTCGACAGGTGGCCTTGGCGCCGACTCGTCCAAATGCATTTTGCCGGGGGCCGGATCGAAAATGGCGTGTTGATCGACAGCCATGACGGGCCAACCTCGCCGGAGGTGTGGGGCCTGCTGGAAGAAGCGTTTGGCCGCTCTCACGTGAAGGGCGTCATTCTCGAGCGCGACGAGCGACTGCCGCCCTTCAACGACTTGCTCGACGAATTGCGCAAAGCGCGGACGCTCGGGCAGCGAGCTGGACGATGGCCTTAGCCGAGGTACAGAAGGCGCTTGCTCGCCTCTTCACCGATAAGGCGGCGCGCGAGGCTTTTCTTGCCGATCCGCAAAGCGCGGCCGCAACGCTTGGCCTCGACAAGGCGGATGCGACGCTTCTTTCCACCATGGCCCCGCAGGAACTCCGGCGTTTTTCCGCGAGCCTTGCGTCGAAGCGCGCGCTCGATGCGCGAAAATGGACGCCGCTTGTGGCGGCCGCGCTGGGCGCACGCTTTGGTCCGCTGTTTGCGGCCGTGCCGGGCAGCGGCGCTGACCCCGCGCGGCAGGCAGAGGCGTTTGCGGTTCACCTGTCTATGCTCGCCAAACAGCGAAAAATCGAGCCCCCCTGGATCGGCGATCTTGCCCGATACGAGGCGGCCTGCGTTACGGCGGGACGACCCCGCTTGGCGTTCAGAGTACGTCTCTTCTGCTATCCCGTTGGCTTGATCGCCGTCGCGGTGGCGCGCGGCGCGCCGGTCAGCGAAGCGCGCCCAGGTCTCACTTGTGGCCTATGGCTCCGCCGTCCCGGCGGTAGGCTTTGGAGCCGCCTCTGGACTTTTGCTTGAGACGAGCAACGCCCTGATCGCATCCGTCGCGCCTTGCGCCAAAGGCGAAGGCGGCGCGTCGAGCACGAACCAGCCGATGGCGCCAATCTTATCCGGCTCGCGATTAATCGGCTCGCCGGCGACAATCACCGCCGAATGGATCGGTGAAACCCAATGCTGGCCGTCGATCCCGATCATCTGTGTGACGCAAAGCAATGGACCCAGAGCGATGTCGAGGCCGACCTCCTCATGAATTTCCCGGACGATCGCCGCCTCGACGGGTTCGAGAAAATCGACCTTGCCGCCGGGCAGGTTCCAGTGGCCGGCCTCCGGCGCCGTGCGACGCTCGACCAACAAGATGCGCCCATTGCGCAGTATCGCCGCGCCGCAGCCGACGCCGGGTCGCTGACTCAAGAAGCGAGAGCCGCCAGAATCCGCGCCCAGGACCGCGCGCCTTTGTGGAACGAGGAGATTTCGTACTTTTCGTTCGGCGAATGGGCCTTGTCGTCGTCGAGCGCGAAGCCCACGAGAAGCGCATCCATGTTCAGCTCGCGTTTGAAGGCGCCGACGATCGGAATCGATCCGCCGGTGCCGATCAAAAGCGCAGGCTTGCCCCATTCGCCTTCCAGCGCGCGTCGCGCCCGGCGTAAGGCCTCGCTCTTGGTCGCCACGACAATCGCGGGACTCGAGGCATGGCCGATGAATTCGGCTTTGACGTCGGCCGGCAAGCGCGCCTTCACAAAGCTGCGAAAGCTTTGCGAAATCTTGTCCGGATTTTGTCGCCCGACGAGCCGGAAAGAGACTTTCGCGCGCGCCTCAGCCGGCAGTACGGTCTTGGAGCCTTCGCCGGTGAAGCCGCCGACGATTCCATTGAACTCGCAGGTCGGCCGCGACCACAGCATTTCGAGCACGCTGCGGCCCTTTTCGCCGGCGGGGACCGAAAGCCCGACATCTCCTAAGAATTCTTCCTCGTTGAAATTGAGTTCGCGCCATTGCGTCGCGATCTCTTCGGGCAATTCGTCGACGCCGTCGTAGAAGCCCGGAACGGTCACGGCGCCGTTCTCGTCATGCAGCTCGGCGAGGATCCGCGCGAGGACGCGGATCGGATTGATCGCCGCGCCGCCGAACAGCCCTGAGTGAAGATCGCGGTTGGCGGCGCGCAAGACGACTTCTTCGTAGAGTAGGCCGCGCAACATCGTAGTGATCGCCGGTGTTTCGCGATCCCACATGCCGGTGTCGCAAACCAGCATGACGTCGGCTTTGATTTCGCGTGAGTTTTTAGCCATGAAGTCCGGCAAGGACGGAGAGCCGATCTCCTCCTCGCCTTCAAAAAGGACGGTGACGTCGCAGGGCAGGCCGCCGGTGTCGCGGAAGGCGCGGCAGGCTTCGACGAAGGTCATCAACTGACCCTTGTCGTCGCAGGCGCCGCGCGCCACGATGCGTTGCCCGGTAGGCGCGTCGACGAGCTGCGGCTCGAAGGGCGGCTTTTCCCAAAGTTCGAGCGGCTCCGGGGGCTGAACGTCGTAATGGCCGTAGAACAGAACATGCGGCGCGTCGCGCCGCGCGCCCTTGGCGTGACCGACCACCATCGGCTTGCCGGCCGTCTCGCGCGTGCTGATTTCGAAGCCGAGGCCTTTCAATTCATCGACCAGCCAGTTCGCCGCGCGCAAACAATCGGCGGCGCGATTGGGGTCGGTCGAGACGGAAGGAATAGCGAGGAAGGAAAATAACCGATCGATCGCCGCAGACTGATTGGCGTCGATTTTTATCAGGACATCATCGATTGTCGGCATGCGGCGCTCCCGTCGGCGATCTTAGACAATCGCTGCGCGGGAAACCAGCGTAACACCCGCTGCGCCTTAAGCTTCGGGGTGGCCGTCGCCGAACCTTAAAGGTCCGGCGACGACGCGAGGGGCGATCAGAAAATCTGACGGAAGATGAAGAAGAGGGTCGCCGACAGGAGCATCGCGCAAGGCAAGGTCAGGACCCAGGCGAGAGCGATGTTGCGCAGGGTCGAAAGCTGAATCCCTGAGCCATTGGCGGCCATCGTGCCGGCGACGCCCGACGACAACACATGGGTCGTCGAAACCGGCAGGCCGAAGCCGTCAGCCGCGCCGATCGTCGCCATGGCGATGAGTTCGGCCGCTGCGCCTTGGCCATAGGTCAGGTGCTCCTTGCCGATTTTCTCGCCGACCGTGACGACGATGCGCTTCCAGCCGATCATCGTACCAAGGCCGAGCGCGATGGCGACGACGATCTTCACCCAGGTCGGGATGAATTTCGTCGAATTGTCGAGCGAGCCTTTGTAGGTCTTCAGCGTCGCGACTTCCTCCGGCTTCAGATCGTTCTCCTTGTCCTTCATCAGGAAACGGAGCGCTTCGGAGGTGAGGTACATGTCGTTGCGGATGTTGGTCACCTTCTCGGTCGGCGCTTTGGCGAGCGAGCCGTATTGCTCGACTTCATTCGCAATTTGCGTGACGAGATGAGAGATCGCGACATAGGTGCCGTCGGCGATCTTGTGGTCGTGGACATAGGCCGTGACCGCGGGTCGCGGGTCGCCGGTCATGTTGAAGCCCGCCGCTTTCGCTTCCACAACTTTCGACGCAGCGGCCGAATTGGCGGTGAAGGTCCCCATATAATTGTCGGGGAGGGCGCGGTTCAACGCGTAGGATGTCGGCACGACGCCGATCAGGATCAACATGATCAAGCCCATACCCTTCTGGCCGTCGTTGGAGCCATGGAAGAAGGACACGCCCGAGCAGGTGAAGATCAAGAGGCCGCGGATCCACCACGGCGGCGGCGAATTGTCGGTCGGCGCCTTATAGAGCTCCGGCTTGCGGACCAGGAATTTCATGATCAGCAACAGAGCCGCCGAAAGTACGAAACCGAAGATCGGCGAAAGCAGAAGAGCGTAGCCGATCTCCGTTGCCTTGCTCCAATCGACGCCGGAGGTTCCGTCCTGGCCGCGCATCAGCGAATTGGCGACGCCGACGCCGATGATCGAGCCGATCATCGTATGCGAGGAGGAGGCGGGAAGGCCCAGCCACCACGTGCCGAGGTTCCAGATGATCGCCGCAATGAGCAGCGCGAAGACCATGGCGAAACCCGCGCCGGAGCCGACCTGCAGGATGAGTTCGACCGGCAGCAGCGAGACGATGCCGAAGGCGACGGCGCCAGTCGAAGTCAAAACGCCGAGAAAATTCAGCGTGCCAGACCAGACGACGGCGACCGACGGCGCGAGCGAATGCGTATAGATGACGGTCGCAACCGCGTTCGCAGTGTCATGGAAGCCGTTGACGAATTCGAAGCCGAGCGCAATCAGCAACGCCACGCCGAGCAGCAAGTAGGGCGCGATCGTGCGGGCGCCGCCGCCCGCGGACTCGATGTCGGAATAGATGCTGTAGGCCATGAAGAACAGGCCGCCAGCGAGGACCGCAAGGAAGATCAGCAATTGCCGAATATCCATGGGCTTATCGAGCTTCGGCTTGCCCTGTGCAGGCGGCGCCGAGGCCGATTGAAAATCAGTGATCGCAGTCATGGCCGAAAGGCCCCCCATTGATGGTGCGGCGGCACTAAAAACCTGCTGGATGACGGATGTGTGACAAGTTAACGCGGGGTTACGCGCGGCCGGTTTGCCGACGCGTTGTCATGCCCCGCTAAGGCGCGGGCGCAGCTTACGAAATCGTAAGGTTGGCGCCTAGCCGTCCTTTTTTGCACGGTCCGCAAATTTGGGCCGATTGCGGGGGCGCGGGCGCCGCCGGCAATGGCGCCCGACGCGGAAGCTATCCAAAAATTCTCCAATTGTCATGGATGAAAAATGGATTTATTTTGGATAAAAATCGGATAGAGGAGAAAGGCGATGGCTGAGCTTCGTGTGCAAATTTCCGACGAGACGCTGAAGAGCATTCAGCAGAAGCTGGGAACGGACGCCAAATTCACCGATATTGCAAAAGACGCGTTGACTCTGTTTAATTGGGCGGTTGGGGAGAGAGCTAAGGGCAATCTTATTTTGTCTTCGGACGAGGACGGCACGAAGATGACACGGCTCGCGATGCCATCTCTTGAAGGCGTTCCCGCTCCCAAGAAGGAATAACATTCCCTCATTTGTCGGCAGGGAATATCTATGGCGCTTGCTATCATAGGCGACGCTAAACCAGATCCTATTGACGTTACGCCGCTTGGACCTGGCTCCAAGCGCCCCGCGGATTTAGATAGCTCCGCTCCCGTCTTCGTCCCCGGCCTGTCGATTAAAATTCCGATGCCGGCCGTCACGGCGGCCGGCGTTCGACTCGCCTATTGCGTCCTCGCAATCATCGTGTTCTCGATAGTATGTCTGGCGGCATACCTTTGTCTCATGGACTTCAAGATCGCGGCCGACATAAGCGACGCATATAAGAAAGTATCTTCGGTCGGCGCGACCGGCGCCGAATTCTCGACGATCAAGCAGTTCGAATTGCTGTATTCCGAGCTTTCCAAGGCGAAAGCGGACAGCAATTTCCAATTGACGGCTGAGGCCATCGACGATTCGAAAGCGATGAGCGCGTCGATCGCGCAAATGCCCAGTGTGTCGAGCGACGACAAATCAAAAATGGCGCATTGCGCGCCGCCTCCGACCGACGGATCGCGAGTGAATGTTGTCGATCAATGTTTGCGCCTACTCGACGATCTAAAATCGGCGATAATAGCCGATTCTGTGAGCGTCGCTCGAGCTCAAATCGCCAGCGACGCGTCAAACAAGATCAACGACCAGAGACTGGCGTTTCATAATTTCTGGATTCAGGCGGCGCAACTCATCCTATTAAATCTGCTTCTTCCGTTGGTGACGGCGCTGTTCGGCTACGTTTTCGGAACGCAGCAGGTACATCCGTCGCCGCAACAGCAATGACAAGCGAGGCGCAAGGCCAGTAGCTTACGTCCCGCTCGCCCGCGCCCGCTCCGCCCGCTTGCGGTCGTTCGGATCGAGCAGCGCTTTGCGCAGCCGAATCGACTTCGGCGTCACTTCGACGAGTTCGTCATCTTCAATGTAGGCGAGCGCCTTTTCCAGGGTCATCTGGATCGGCGGGGTCAGGCGGACCGCTTCGTCCTTTGAATGCGTGCGGATGTTGGTCAACTTCTTGCCTTTGAGGACGTTGACCTCGAGATCGTTATCGCGCGTATGCTCGCCGACGATCATGCCTTGATAAACTTTCCAACCCGGCTCGATCATCATCGGCCCGCGGTCTTCGAGGTTCCACATGGCGTAGGCGACCGACTCGCCGGCGTCGTTCGAAATCAGGACGCCGTTGCGCCGTCCAGCGATTTCGCCCTTCCAGGGTCCAAAGGCGTGGAAGAGGCGGTTCATCACCGCCGTGCCGCGCGTATCGGTGAGCAATTCGCCGAGATAGCCGATGAGGCCACGGGTCGGCGCATGGAAGACGAGGCGGAGACGGCCACCGCCTGAGGGGCGCATCTCGATCATCTCGCCCTTGCGCTCGGACATTTTCTTGACGACGACGCCGGAATGCTCCTCGTCGACGTCGATCACGACCTCTTCGATCGGCTCCAGCATCTGGCCATTCTTGTCGGGGCTCATCACGACTTTCGGCCGCGACACAGCGAGTTCGAAGCCTTCGCGCCGCATCGTTTCGATGAGGATGGCAAGTTGCAATTCGCCGCGGCCGGAGACGACGAAAGCGTCGGTCGTCGTCGACGCCTCGACTTTGAGCGCGACATTGCCCTCCGCCTCTTTGAAGAGGCGGTCGCGGATCATCCGGCTCGTCACTTTGTCGCCCTCGGTGCCGGCGAGCGGGGAATCATTGACGAGGAAGGTCATCGACAATGTTGGCGGATCGATCGGCTGGGCCTGCAAAGGCTCGGTCACTTCGATCGCCGCCAGCGTATCGGCGACGTTGAACTTTTCCAGGCCCGCGATAGCGACGATGTCGCCGGCGTCCGCTTCTTCGATCGGCGCGCGCTCGATACCGCGGAAGGCGAGGATTTTCGAGACGCGGCCCTGTTCGACGAGATTGCCGAGCCTATCGAGCACTTTGACCGGCGCGTTGGCCTTGATCGAGCCCGAGAAGATGCGCCCGGTGACGACGCGGCCGAGATAGGGATTGGCCTCGAGCAAGGTGCCGAGCATACGGAAGCCGCCCTCGATGACTTTCGGCGGCTCGACATGCTTCAGCACCAGGTCGAAGAGCGGGGCCATATTCTCCTTCGGCCCCTCCGCGGAGAGCGCCATCCAGGCCTGTTTGGCGGAGCCATAGAGGATCGGGAAGTCAAGCTGCTCGTCCGTGGCGTCTAGCGCGGCGAAGAGGTCGAAGACTTCATTGACGACCTCGACCGGCCGTGCGTCGGGCTTGTCGACCTTGTTGATGCAGACGATCGGCTTCAGCCCGATCTTCAAAGCCTTGCCGACGACGAATTTGGTTTGCGGCATCGGCCCCTCGGCGGCGTCGACGAGGACGATCGCGCCATCGACCATCGACAGAATGCGCTCGACCTCGCCGCCGAAATCGGCGTGGCCGGGCGTGTCGACGATATTGATGCGCGTATCCTTCCAGACGACCGAGGTCGCCTTGGCGAGAATGGTGATGCCGCGCTCGCGCTCGAGGTCGTTCGAATCCATCACGCGCTCGGCGACTCGCTGGTTCTCGCGAAAGGCGCCGGATTGCTGAAGAAGTCGGTCTACCAGGGTGGTCTTGCCATGGTCGACGTGGGCGATGATGGCGATGTTGCGGAGATTCATTAGGATCGGTTTCCGGGAGCGATCCAAGCGCGAATCAGACCGCGCCGAGAACGCCTTGATCAAAAGGGCGAATATGACGGGAACGCGACAACGGGCGGCCCTGCAGCCCGGTCGAATTTGTGCGGTGCAATACAGGATTTTGCGAGGAAAGGGAAGGGCGACGCGTTGTCAAAGAGAGAGCAAAAGCTCTTTGACGGGATGTTCTTCTTACGTTCCAATTAACACAATTATATCGCTATTAATTCGCCTCATTGGCGTTTATACGGCTTTTTAAGCTCTGACGAGATTGCGGAAAGAGACATAGACCCGCGCCGCGACAATTCTCGCAGCTTCGCCGCGAGAATTGTCGCTGCGTTGGTGGAGGCGCAGCCTCCTTGCCTCTAATGCCTCCCCGCCGAGCCCGAGCGTTTCCGCTCGAGGTCCGCCTCGCTCGGCGCATCGTCCGCCAGTGCATCCACCCGCTCGTGCAGCACCTGTAGAGTCATATCGATAAAATAGCCCGCGAGCCGATCGACTTCGGCGGCTTTCGGTCTGAGCCGGCGCAGTTCAAAAACGAGCTCTGCGATCCGGCCGAAATCGTCTCCTATCTCGCTTGTCATCGTCTTCTTTTGCTTCGTCACATCGGCGCCGGGCGAGTCACGCGCGTATGGCGCTTACAGGACGTAACTCGCGACGCTCGACGGCAGGAGTACGAACTATCACCGAGCTCTTGACGTTCGCATTGGCCCATGCGCGCGTGAGAAGCCCTTTCGAAACGTCGATCTTCACGGCCACGCAATTCATGCCGTTGATGTCTTCGGGCAGACCGAGCGGCGTCCATGGCCAGCCGTATTCGGCAAAGTGCGGGAGCCACCACGATTCCATGACGACGACAATCGCGGACACTCCCTTATCGAGACACCATTCGATCATGCCGGCAAAAACGATATGCGCCTCCTTGCGATCAGCGCCGCGCCGTTCGGCGATGACGAAGTAGCGCGTCCATTCGACGATGTCGGGTCGGCGTTGAAGGCCGCGCACGCTGGCGAGATGCGGAAATTTCTCGCTCATCAGATGAGGTTTCGTCGTCGGCACGAACCGCGTTCCGCCAAGCACGCGATCGTCCTCGATTAATAGTAGATAGATCGCATCGTCATTGTCGAACTCGTCTATTTCTCGGCGATCCGCTCTATCGAGCTGCATCCATTTTCTCTCGACGACGTAGACTTCATACCGCAAACGGAAATATTCTTCCATTTGCGTCGCGTAATTAGCCCGATTTTTTGCCGTGATAACGTGGATCATGGGCGCGTCCATCGGTTTGACGAACGTCGCCGAAAATGACCGCGCCACAGTATTTGGATATCCTCAAATTTGAGGATGCGCCGTTCACTTTTAGCGGCAGAGACGTATCAGAACTTTATTTCCTTGCGCTGGAACGCTTCGATGATCGTGCGTGTGCGCCCGCGCGTGCCCAGCTTTTGACTGGCGTTGTTGTAATGCTGCGTAACCGTTGTCCTCATAACGCCGAGGATCTCAGATACTTCTTCCGTCGATTTTCCAAACGACAGCCAAGTGAGTATTTCCCGTTCGCGCGTTGTGAGAACGGGCTCGCGCTCTGGGCGCGTGCGCAGAATCGTCGAAGCGCGGCCATGTACGTAGACCGCCATGAGGTGAATCGCTGCTCTGGCCCGCGTCGACAAATCGGGTTTATCGCCGGCCATCGTCACGACGGCCTCGAAGCCATTGCTCCCGTGAATGGGCACACAGAAGCCGTGAATCATGCCGAAGTCCCGCGCCCGCTGCATCACCTCGGCGGCCTTCGGACGCGTATCGCGGTCGACGACGACTTCCGACCAGATGAACGGATCGAGGACCGCTTGAACACGAGCCGCCATCGGATCGTGCACGATGAAATTCGATTGCTGATAGAGCTGAAACCAGCCGCGCGGCCAGCCATTCAGCATGATCAGCGGCGCGAGCTCCTCGCCCGAGGCGGGGAGGCCCGTGATGAGAAAAGCGCCGAATCCGTAGGATTGCAGCTTTTCCTCGAGCCGTTTGATCAACGCGTCAAGCTGCGTGATCTCCGCGACGGAGTCGATAAAATCGAGCGCGTCGCGGCCGTAGTCGAATATCGACGCCGTCATGGACCTGCCCCGGGACCAGACGCAGCATTTCCCTTGACTTCTCCTCTTCTCGCCGACCGACGCCTCAAGCCCGCGAGAAAAGTCCAACTCATTGAATATGCGCGAGTTTTCGTATGACAATCTGCGTCGCCCCAACGCCTGCGCGCAAGCACGAACGCGAACCCTCATTGCTCAAATTTGAGCGGGAAACCGATTTTTGCAAAGGAAATTATTGATTTGCCCTATTGGACCAAGGTTGGATCGATTCCTCTGGGGAAACGGGGGAGGCCATATGGGCGGCGGGCTCTTGACGTGACGCGCGCTTCCAGTCTTGCCGAGGCAACGCCTGACCAACTGCTCGATCGCGAGATTCTGCGCAGCGAGCGCCGTCGCGTGCTCACGCTGGCTTTGGCGCTGGCGATTATTCTCGGCCTGATTCTTTTCCTGGCCGTCATTGCGCCAGACCTCGTGTCTCGAATGTTTCGCGGGCAAATGCCATGGCGTTTCCCGCTGGTGGTTTTCCCGCCCTTCATCGCCTATGAGCTTTGCGTCGCCGGGCTTCTGACCTTCTTCGCGCGGCGCGGCCGTCGCTACCCGCCTCTCGGCCGTTATGCGAATGCGCTGATCGAGACGAGTTTTCCGACCCTGACGATCCATATTCTGAGCGGCTATCTCGACCCGAGAATCGCCTTTGTCGCCTGGCCGTCGCTACTCTATTTCCTCTTCATCGTTCTTTCGACCTTACGGCTGGATTTTTGGCTATCGGCCTTCACAGGGACCGTCGCGGCAGTCGAGTTTTTCGCCCTCGCTAATTTTCATCTCCCGCTGGTCTGGCGGCCGGACGATTACAATTACAGCATCATTTTTCACCTCACCCATAGTCTGACGCTTTTGGCCGCCGGCTTATTCGCCGGTCTGGTCGGGCAGACTTTGAAGAGCTATTTCGCCCGGGCGCTCGCCGCGGCTTCGGCGCGCGACCGCGTGACCAATCTCTTCGGTCAGCATGTCTCGCCTCAAGTGGTCGATCGCCTGCTCGAAATGGGCGCGAGCGAACTCAGCGAGATGCGAAGGGTCTGCGTGATGTTCGTCGACATACGTGGGTTCACCGCCGCCGCCCGCGATCGATCGCCTTCGGAAGTGGTGGCGCGGCTGGAGGCTGTCTTCGCCATCCTGGTCGAGATCGTCGATCGCCATCACGGCGTCGTCAATAAGTTCCTCGGCGACGGTTTCCTCGCCATGTTCGGCGCGCCCATCGACGATCCGGCGGCCGCGGTCAATGCGGCGACCGCAGGGCGCGAGATGTTGCAGGCTATCGACGAAAGCAACGACGGCCATGATTGGCCGATCCGCATCGGCATTGGCGTTCACATCGGCGATGCGGTCACGGGAACGGTGGGCTCGCCGCGGCGTAAGGAATATACGGTCATCGGCGACACCGTGAACCTCGCTTCGCGCCTCGAAAGCCTCAACAAAGAGTACGGCTCGCAATTCCTGATCTCGGAAGGAATGCGTTTGGCGCTGGGCGAGGCTTTGGGTGAAGCTCATCCGCTTGGTGCGGTTTCCGTGCGCGGCTATGTGGAGCCGGTCGCAGTCTGGAGACTGGCTTAGATCATCGCCTAGGCTGCGCCCGCCCTAACGCGCCTCGGCCAATCTCTTCGCTTTCGAGGCCGCCGCGCGCGCCCCATCGCTGATCTTGAACATTTCGAGCGCGTCGAGATCGCCGATGCTCGGCGGCGTCAAAGCTATGTCCGTGTAACTGCGCGACTTTGGATCGGCCTTGATCTGTCGCGCCAGCGCCAGCGTCCGCCACAGAAGCCGCGCCATTTTCACATGTTTGACGACAAAGTCGGCGGCATATTTCGGATAGAAGACAAAGGGCGATTCGATCGGCAGGCCCGGGCGACGATCACGGCGAGACTTGATGCGGATGACGCCGCTTTCGAGCGGATGAATCTTCTCCAAAGCCACGCTCGCGCTGAACCACAAAAGCAGCAGGGCCATCGAGCCGGTATTGAGCCGGGTCGCCACGGCGCGACGGAGGATCGTTTCGATATGCTCCGGCGTATAATAAGTCTCCCAGGCGAGCCGGTACGCTCTCTCCCATTCCTCCGTGCTCATTTTGGGATGGCCGGTCGTCACATGGAGCAGATCGTATTTATTGAGATCGCGATCCATGGGAACGCCGGCGAGAAGCAGCTTCTTGTGATCCTCCGATCCCGGCAGCGGCGTCAGGCAGAAGAATTCCAGAATGTCGAGCGGCAGTTCGCGCTGGATGATCTTGATGTCGCGCACGATCGATTCAGGCGTATCGGTCGGAAAGCCGAGAATGTATCCAGCATAGGTGAAGCACCGAACCTTCTTCCAGGCCAGCAGCATCTCGCGATAGTCGGCGATGCGGTTCTGCTTCTTCTTTGCGCCGACGAGACTATCGGGGTTGATGTTCTCGAGCCCAATGAAGACGCGCTTGACGCCTGCGCGTGCGGCCTTCTCGATGAAATTCGGTATTTTATGACAGAGCGTGTCGACTTGGATGATGAATTTGAAGCGAAACCCCTCGACTTCGCGCAGATGAATCAGCCGATCGAAAATCGCCTCCCAGTTCTTGTTCCGCGCAAGATTGTCATCAGTGATGATGAAGTAGTGAACGCCTTGGGCGAGATTGGCGCGCATGATCGCCTCGACGTCGTCCGCCGTGCGATAGCGCGATTTTCGCCCCTGTACGTTGATGATTGTGCAGAAAGAACATTGAAAGGGACATCCTCGGCCGGCGTCGAGGCTCGAGAGATAGCCGACAGTGCGGCCAACCCGCTCCGCCGGCAGGAGCGGCAAAGGCGCCCCTTCAATGCCGGGCAGATCGCTGAGAAAATTGTACATCGGCTGCAGCGTTCCGGCCGCCGCGTCTTTGAGCACAATATCGAGGCGCCCTTCCGCTTCTCCGATGAAAAGCGAGACGCCGAGCGCTTGCGCTTCCTTAATGTCTTCCGGCAATTCGGGCAGCATCGCAACACAGCCTGAAACGTGAAAGCCGCCGAGACAGACTTGGATACCGGCGGCGCGAAACGGCCGGGCGATATCGAGCGCGCGCGGAAACTGGTTGGACTGCACGCCGACGAGCGCGACCATGCCGAAGCCGTCATTCGCCTTGATCTTCTTGATGATCTCATGCGGACGAACGCGCGAATTCGTTTCGTCGATCACGATCGCATCGATCCGGGCGCCGTCGCCGAGAAGGTTTCGAGCGTTGCAATCTTCGACCAAGCCGTAAATTACGGCGAGAGAGTTGGAGGGAATCGCCGATCGCAGCCACTGGATGACATAGCCGTCGTCGTCGTAATGCGACGGTTTAACCAGGAAAAGCAAAAACTTGCGCGGGCTCGCCGCCGTCGCGGAATTTTCGCGCCAGACAAATCCCATTGTTTCACTCCAGCCGTTCAACGCGGTGGGGAACGCAGAGCGCCTATGCGCAGTGAGTATACCGAGGGGCCGGCTTATTTGGCAATGCGACCGGCTCTGTTGACGCCGCCATCATCGTGTCTGATCCTGGTGAGACGGCGGCCCGGGCGGTCCGCGAGCCGGCTGGGCAGGGGCGGCGTTCAGCCTGAATATTGATGATCTCTAAAGACGATGGAAGATCTTTGTACCAACGGGGATTGAGCCGCCGTTTGCTCCTTGCCCGCGCCGGCGCGGCCGTCTTCGCGGCCGGATTCGAGTCCGCCCAGGCTGCCGTCACGACCCCTTTCTCGCCAGGCTTGACGCCGCCGATGAGCGGACGTGACGACTATATTCACTGGATGTCGGCGAATCGCGGGGAAGATCCAGTGTATCTCGGGCAACGCTGGGACCGCTATTTGCAGCTTATCGCCCATCACGACGTTTGGGACGATCGCGACAAGGCGGCCTATCTTCTGTGCCCGCGCGAGGAATTCGTCACCAAGGCCAATCTAAGCCGCGTCTATGAATGGCATTATCTCGA
>JASLHV010000100.1 GCA_030153205.1 Roseiarcus sp.
TGGCCAGGATGATCGGCACTGGCGGATGGCGACGCAAATGCTGAAGGAAGAGGATGAGCGCAAGACGCCGCCCCAGCCTGACCCGCCCAGCGAAAAGAAGCGCAACAAAAGGACCTGAACTAGCCGAGCAGGGATTGCGGAACGACCTTCTTTACGCTCCGTTGTGGGGCATGGATCGCCCCGCGCTATTAACTTTGCTTGTGGCGGCCGAGAAGCGGCTTGCCCAAACAGAAGCGCAAATACTCCGACACCTCGGAGCGATGACCGCGGCCGAGGGCGAGGACGATTCTGACGCAAGGCAGAGGCTTGAGGCGCTCCAGCAACAACGCATTGAATATCTGTTGAATGTCGAGCGGCTGCGCGACGAGGTTGCGTCCGCCTCTAAGGGCCGAGGCGAGTAACGCCGCGCGTACACTCCGATACGCTACTTGGAGAGTACACCTCACCGTTTAGGCGAGTCGATTTAATGATTGGTGGATGGAAAGACCACGTCGCCACCCGGGGCTCAGACTTGATCTACACGCCGGTCTCCCAGCCCTAGCCGTGGTGCGAGGTCGACGGGACGATCCCAAGCTCTCTGCAACGAATGCGGCGAGGTAGGCAGAGAAGTAATGAGATGGCAGGGCTCGGGGCCTACTTATCCTCGCCGATCTCTGCAAGCTTATGCGGGAGTTGAATCTCGATCGATGGAGTTCAGGCATACTGAAGATTTGGCTGGCGCCGGCCCGCTTTGCGCAGGCCCAAGAAGCCGCTCCGCCCCAGTACGCGACCGCGGCCCACCGGGTATCCTATGTCGGCGGCGAGGCGTGTTGGCGATATCGCGCTTCTCTTCGTCGCCAGCGGATTTGCGTATGCTGGAAACGGCTACGCCCGGATAAGAGTCACATGGCCGGGAAGTACCATCGCCGGGCTCATGATCGCGATCTGGCTGTTAATCTACACTGCCGGCGTCGCTACATTCGTCTATGAGCGGCTCCCCGACCGGGGTAAGGCCTCCAGCTTAAAACTGCCCTAATCGGTTCGATCGGAAGCCCATCTCGAACGCGCAGCCAAGATACAAACGTACGGTTATCAGTGCCCTCAACGCCCGTGCGATTGCCCGTTGGCCCGCGGCCTCTCGGAGCTCATCTTCATTCTCACCAGGCGGACTTACTTTGCTCTAAAGCCAGGCGACCGGGATTAGGTGCTCTTCTTTACCCATCGTCGGACGCGTCCGATCCATCATCGATCGCATCAATAATCGCGCCTGCAATAACCTTTATAGCGGCGGTTTCGTTTTAGTCGAGGTTGCTTACCCCGGGATAAAAGCGCTGCTCATACTCGCGGCTAGTCCCCGCGCATAAAAACCTTAGAGCGTGACGACATGTCGATCCTTCTATTGGGCGGAGCTCGAATCTCTCTCGGCCCCCGGTATGCAACAATGGCGCAATGATGAAGTCATCATGCGCAGACGCGCCTTAGATGGCGGCCGAGAGTCGGCTTTGACGATCGCAGAGCCAAAGGTTCTCAGCCTGACGCCGGGTGAGGGTTCCCGCCTGGAAAAAGTCCGTCCGGCTCTGTGAAACATTTTTGCGTCCGGCCCGTTCAGTTCGTCAAGCAACGCCATAAGCGGCGGGGCCGCAGCATGAGTTCGGTTTTCGGGCTTTAGGACCATGCCCAGTATTCACGCCAGATGTCTGACAGCTTTTCTGCGGGCGACCGATTTCAAAAAGGCAAGAGCCTCACCGGAAGAGCTGCGGCGGGCCGCCGTGCAGACCGAACCATCGAACGCGGATGTCGCCGCCATCCGTTCGCTGGTATCAGTCGAGGGCGACGTCACTCAACAGGGCCAAGTCGTCACTCTGACTCCTCGTAGATCAACCAACACAGTGATTCTGTACCTACACGGCGGTGGGTGGGTTTTCCCTGCCGGAAGACTGCACTGGCGCTTTATTGCTGGGCTCGCTAACGAGACCGGCGCGGCCGTGCGTGCGGCGCTCTATCCGCTCGCCCCCGCCAATAGCTTTCGAGACGTCATCGACTTTCTGCTGCCGGTCTACCGCGGTCTGATCAACTTCCCCGGAAAGCGGGTCGTCGTCGTAGGCGATTCTGCTGGCGGGACTGTCGCGCTCTCGCTCCTTCTTGCGGTGCGGGACGAAGGTCTACCCATGCCGGCTCGGCTGGTCTTGATCGCTCCACCCGTCGATCTGACATTTAGCAATCCCGCCATGAGTCGGATCGAATCTCGCGATCCAATCGTGGCGCTAACCCACGCCCGCACGTGCGCTACCTGGTACGTCGGTGACCTGCCGCCGGGAGATGCCCGAGTCAGTCCGCTGCGAGGCTCATTGAAACACCTGCCCCAGACCCAGCTCTTTATCGGCACCAACGACCTTTTACTTCCCGACAACAGACTATTCCGCGATAGAGCGAGAAGCGAGGGAGTCTCCATCGATTACCACGAGGGGGCCGAAATGATTCACTGCTGGCCTCTCATTCCATTCCTGCCAGAGGCGTCAATGGCGATGCGACAAATGGCGGAATTCGTCATGCACGGCATTCGGCTCCGAAACGGGAACGACGAGTTATCAGCATATGAAACGCATGGCAGCCCTCGTTTAAGAAGGTGGCCGATTTATCAAAGTTGAGTACATGTCGGCTGCTTAGAAAGCCGAGGCTGTAAGCTGGTCATGCCAATTGCACCGCCATCGTCGCCTATCGATAAACCTCAGCATTGGCGCAACCGCGCAGAAGGAAGCGCGCGATCACCGATGAAATGCATGACGGTGGTGCGATCAGTGCGATGGTGCGCGATCGCCGAACTTGCAGAACTCGCCGTGAAAAAAAGAGGCTGGGTATTGCGTTCGGCGGTTCAGAGGCAACTTTCCATTCCATGAGCCAGTTTATCAATTGGGCCGACGCGCTTTCCCTGATTGGCGCGCTGTGCGTGGCCGGTTCCGTACCTCCTAGCACGGGCCGGCCTCTTTGGTTGTGAAAAGCGGCCCAACTCCCAAGATCTTGGCGCCGCGTCGAGAGCCTTAAACCCTCGCTTATGTCGGGTTCCGGACAGACAACCGGTGGCATCTTGTGCTTATTTAAGCAAGGGAAGGAGATGCTCATGATGACGATCAGCGAACAGGCTGCGACGAAGGCTGCGCAAGGCGCATCATTTGATCCAGAGACTGTCGCCCTGCTGTGTCATGCCCTGGATGAAGCGTGGGACGCTCTTCCCCGCGAGCAGCAGGCGCTGACAAGCAAAGGCGCTCTCGCCGAGATCATCTTACCTTTGG
>JASLHV010000180.1 GCA_030153205.1 Roseiarcus sp.
TTTGCACCGCGGCCGCCGACGCGCACGCGCCGGCGAAAGTCAACAGCGTCAACAGGGACAGAGCGGTTCTATGCATGGGGACTCCCTTGGGCCCGCGAGCTGATACTCTGGGAATTCATGCAATCGGCATCATGTGCGCAACAGAGTTTACCTGATCACAGCACACTATCCATAATCTGGACACGAGCTCAATTGCGCGATCGTCGAGATTATTATCTATGTACTCTTCACCGACCGGCTTTGGCTATACGGAGGGCGCGGGCCCGCGGACAGGACTCAAGTCACTCGGCCGCGAGGCAAGGTGGCGCCCATGCTGCACGCAAGGGGTCCGCGACCGGGCGGCCAAGGAGATTTACAACCGCGTCCCGAGCGATTGGGAACGGCGCTTCGTCGGCGGTGCAGCGAGCGAAATAGACCCAGGGCCAGTAGTTCATCGGACCGATCAAATCGGGGTTCATCTCATGAGCGATTTCGCTCACCCGGCTTCGCGCCTCGTACTCATCGCGGGCGTCCGTCCAAACGGTTTCAACGAAGGGAAACCGCCGCCAAGCGCCGTCGGTCGGGTCGAGCGGCGTGAGCTTATATATCGCCATAACGAACCTTCTCGATCCGGCTGAGTATCTCATCGCCTCCCGAAGTCGGAACTTGGGCGTTCCTCGGGAGTGATCGTTTCCCGTTCCTCAGCGTGACGTTCCGCTTTCTGCCGCGGAGGGTCGAACTTCGGCAATTCGAGACCTGCCGCCGCAAAGGCGTATCTGATTTCAGCTTGCGTGCGCGTTGAGAGCCGTCGCTCTCCTTTTTCGAAGAGACAGACGGTGGTTTTGCCAAGGCGCGTTTTCATCGCCAATTGCACCTGGCTCCATCCTAATAGCTTCCGCGCAGTCTTGACCTGCTCACCGGTGATCATGGCTTGTCGGTCGCGTCTGTCATTTCGTTAAGAAGTTCGATGATCCGCAGTCGATCTCGAAGCGGTCGCTTGCCCGGCAGGTTCATCGCCAAAAGCATGAAACCGCTCCGGTTGAGACGAAAGGCGCGCATTCGAAGACGGTCGGCAGGGGTGCACCATTGACGAGGAATCTGGGCGGTCAACATTTGGTCGATCGTATTGAGGACCGTGGCGTGGGATCGCTCCAGCAATTCTGCGGCCTCGAAGCTGTCGATGCTGCCACCCGTCGCGGATAGGGCGGCAAGACGCTTTCTGATGCGGGCGGCCTTAAGCTTTTCGTTCAGTCGACCACGAATACCTTCGGAGATGTCTCCGAACCGGCGATGCTGCTTGTCAGCCCAGCCGGACAAGCGAGATAGGTCATAATAGGCCATTACGCGCCTCCGGCGACGCCGCGATACGGGCTGTGCTTTGGGCTACAGATTCTTCTGCGCGTGGCGGCGCTTCCAGCTCGAAAATGCTCCGTAAGGCGCGACGGATTTGCGGCGGGCGCCCCTCGGGGAACTCGATGCCCGCGTCCTCCAATGCTTCTCGCATCGATAAGATGAGCCAGTCCGAAATCCGCCAGCCATGCTCAAAGGCATAAACAGCTATGAAGCTTATCCTCGCTTCGCACGCCAAGTCGTATTGCGACCAGCCAGTGAGCAACCTGGCCGCCTTGACCGCTTCGCCCGTAATCCCGTCCAGCGCCATAGATTCGCGAAATCCGCGCTGCCTCAGCCGACTGTCGCCCGACTAACGCTCAAGATAGCAGAAGGTCATTGCTCATTTGAGCAAGACTGCCCAAATTTGAACGACGCCTGATCAGGCCGCCTTCGCGGAGTCACTCGGCGGTGTACGTGGCCATCGCTTTGGCCGCTCCAGCGCCGCGCGCGCTTACTGCGGCGGCTCCGGCGTCAACCATCGCTCCATTCGTCCGCGCGCTCCTCGGCGTCCAAATAAAGATAGTCGGGTCGATCCGGCCGTGTCCATCAGACCAAAATAGTCTCCGATGTGGTACCCCGCAGTATTCCTTGGCCGAACGCCGCGCCAGATATAGCCTTCCAATCGATGCGGGGTCGTTTAGG
This sequence comes from Roseiarcus sp., assembly GCA_030153205.1. Lineage (GTDB taxonomy): Bacteria > Pseudomonadota > Alphaproteobacteria > Rhizobiales > Beijerinckiaceae > Roseiarcus. Next base: position 2,014 of record JASLHV010000180.1, read on the forward strand.
CGCTGTCATGCTTTACGTCATCTTGACCGAGGACGGTGGCTCTCGGACCTTTGAATTGGCTAAGGAAGCGCTCGCCTATTACGAGTCGCTTCCATCAGTCCCGCCGCCACATATTGAAGCGGGCATATTTCACGATCTCTATGCTCTCGACGAATTACGTCAGGAAGCAAAAGCAGAAGAGTTTAACGCGACTTTTCGCGTTGATCACGCGTGGGCTCGCTAGGGCGTTTTCTGTTCACGATCGGCGTGACGCCAGAATTGGCTTTGTATTGCGCCGCCCCGGTTGCAGTATCGTGTGATGGCCATAGAGAGGAACGCTCCAGCGCCGAAATGTCGCGATGCGCCAGAAGCGGAAATCTTGCCTTTTGGGCACATTTATCCACTCACCTACCATTCGCTTAGCGGACTTGCTGCGCATCAGTCGCGCGATATGGACAGCCCCGCGAGAAGCGGAGCGTATCCCGCGAGCCTGTGGGATACGAAATCGGTGAAGAGCCGCACGCGCTTGGTCTTGCGCGTGTCGCCCTGTGTGAGAAGCCAGAGCGTTCCGTACATATGCAGGTCGGCGCCGGGCGCCCTCACCAGTAGGGGATCGGCATCTCCGATGAAGCAAGGCAGTGTCGTGATCCCGAGTCCTTGCCGTACAGCAGCGATCTGCGCCTCGGCGTCCGTGGTCCTGAAGGGAACCCCCGCAGTGCGAACCTCACCCTCGCTGGCCCAGTCTGGAATTCCATGCATGCTTATGACGATCCAACGGATGGGATCAGGTGCGCCCGCGCGCCACGCGGCTAGTCGATTGCGCGACATGTAGACGCCGCCGAACAGCTCCGGTCCCTTCAAGCCGTGAAGATTGAGCGGCAGGGTTTTGCGGTCATAGACGACACGGATCGCCACGTCGGCCTCTCGGTTGGTCAGATTCGCCAGTTCGCCGGACGACTGGATTTCTATCTCGATGTCCGGATGCAGACGCGCGAATTCGGCGAAGTCCGGCATGAGCAGGTGTGTCGCGAGGGGCGGCGCCAACGTCACCCGCAGAAGCCCGCGCACGCTCTGGTCGCGCCCCAGGACGCGCGTCTCCAACTGGTGCGACGACGCTTCCATCTGGTTCGCGAGCTCAAGGACCTCCTCGCCCGCAGCCGTCAGGCG
>JASLHV010000195.1 GCA_030153205.1 Roseiarcus sp.
ATTCTCACGGGGCTGCGCGCCAGCGATACCGGCGAGATCCTTTTCTCCGGCGAGCCTGCGCCGCCGATCGCCGACCGTGAGGCCTGGCGCAAGCGCGTCGCGTGCGTCTATCAGCATTCAACAATTATCCCCGACCTGACCGTCGCGGAGAATCTCTTCATCAACCGCCAGCCGACCTGGAACGGCTTGATCCATTGGCAATCGTTGCATCGCCAGGCCCGCGAAGTCCTGGACCGATGGAATGTCGCTGTTCCGGAAGACAGTCGCGCCGGCGACCTCAAGGTGGAGGCGCGGCAATTGGTCGAGATCGCCCGCGCCCTTTCCTATGGCGCGCGCTTCATCATCCTAGATGAGCCGACCGCGCAGCTTGATGGCGAAGAGATCAAGCGGCTGTTCGTACGTATCCGCGAACTGCAGGCGCAGGGCGTGACCTTCCTGTTTATCTCGCACCATCTGCAGGAGGTCTATGAGATCTGCCAGGCCGTGACGGTCCTGCGCGACGCGCGGCACATCGTCACCGCGCCGGTCGCGGACTTGCCCAAGGACAAACTCATCGAAGCGATGACCGGCGAGCAGGTCCATTTCGGCTTTGCGGACGCGGTCGGCCGTACGACGCCGACGGACGCGCCGATCGCCCTCGAGGTGCGCGATCTCGGCGGCGAAGATTTTCGCGCCATCAATTTTTCGGTCCGACGCGGCGAGGTCGTTGGGATCGCGGGGGCGACCAGCAGCGGACGCATTGGCGTCGCTGAAGCCGTCGCCGGCCTCGGCCCCTACGACAAGGGCGCGATCCTGATCGGCGGCAAGCCGCTGCTGTCCAACGACGTGCCGGCGGCGTTGGCGCTCGGCGTTGGCTGCGTGCCGAAGAGCCGGCACCAGCAGGGCCTCGTGCTCGATCTATCGGTCGCCGACAATGCGACCATGACCATCGGCCTCGGGCCGTTTGGCTTCATCGTGCCGCGACGTCGCGCGGAGGTGACGCAGGACGCCATCGAGACGCTCGGCGTGGTGACCGAGGGGCCGGAGCAGCCAGTCTCCAGCCTTTCAGGCGGCAATCAGCAAAAGGTCGTCTTGGGGCGCGCGCTCGCAAACGATCCTTCGGTTCTCGTACTGATGGACCCGACGGCCGGCGTTGACGTGAAGTCGAAAGAGGCCCTGCTCCGGGTCGTCGAGAATAAGCGGCGCGAAGGCAAGGCGATCCTGGTGGTCAGTGGCGAACTCGAAGACCTGCGCGCTTGCGATCGTGTGCTGGTGATGCGTCACGGCGGCGTGGTCGCCGAACATAAAGCGGGTTGGAGCGACAACGCCTTGGTCGCCTCGATTGAGGGAATTTGAGCGCCATGAACAAAGATGGAGCAGCCTCTACGATCGCCCCCGGCGGTGAAGCGTCGTGGAGACGGATCAAAGCGATCCGCTTGCGCGATCTTGCTCTCCTGCCAGCGCTTGCGGTTCTGATCGTCATCGGCGCTATCGTCAGTCCCGTTTTTCTGACGACGGGCAATATCAGCACCATCCTCACTTCGTCGGCGGCGCTGGCGCTGGTTGTCCTCGCCGAGTCGCTAATCGTCATCTGCGGCAAGTTCGACCTCTCGCTCGAGTCGATCTACGGCTTTGCGCCGGCGATCGGCGCCATGGTCGTCCTACCGACAAGCGGCTTCGGCTTCGGTTTCGAACTGCCAAGCGCCGTAGGCATTTTGATCGTGATCCTTGTCGGCGGCCTCATTGGCTTCATCAACGGCTTCATGGTGATCGGCCTCAGGCTGAACGCCTTCATCGTCACGCTGGCGATGCTGATCATCCTGCGCGGTATGCTGGTGGGCGCCACGAGCGGACGCACGCTCTTCGACCTGCCCGACGCCTTTTATGGGCTGATGTCGGTGACGTTCCTCGGCGTGCCGCTCGCGGTCTGGCTTGCCGCCGTCGCCTTCGCCATCGCCGGTTTCATGCTGCGCTATCACCGGCTGGGCCGGGCGCTCTACGCCATCGGCGGGAATCCAGAAGCGGCGCGCGCCGCTGGCATCCGCGTCGAGCGCATCACCTGGGGCGTTTATGTGCTCGCTGGCATGCTCGCCGCGGTCGGCGGACTCGCGATCACTGGCTATGTCGGCGCGATCAGCGCGAATCAGGGCAACGGCCTTATCTTCACTGTCTTCGCTGCGGCGGTGATCGGCGGCATTTCCCTCGACGGCGGCAAAGGTACGATGTTCGGCGCGCTGACCGGCGTGCTCCTGCTCGGCGTTGTTCAGAATCTTCTCGTCCTCGCCCAGGTTCCGTCGTTCTGGATTCAAGCGATTTACGGCGCGATCATCCTCGGCTCCCTGATGGTGGCGCGCTTTGCCGGAGGTCAGGCGCAGGAATAGCGGAAGAGATTGGCGAGCCTAGACTTGGCAAAGAATGCCGCGGGCCATGGCTGGGTCGTTCCTGGTGTAGTCGGCACGCGGCGCCAGCGATTTTTGATCTGTGAGGGTGGCGGAGCGCACCTCATCAAGATGCATGAGTTTCCATCCGACCGGTTCGCCGCCAGCGCTGCCGCCCCTCACCTGCCAAACGCGCATGATCATGCGGCCACTACGCGCCAGTCCGACAGCGTGAACTTCGACTGTTCTATCGAAACCGCCGTAGCGAAGCTGCAACGCGACTCTTAAACGTAGCGCTTCGCAAGGCGTGGAGGCTTGCATGGCGGCCATCCTTATCAATTGAACTATCTATGGCGCTTCGTTCGGCGGGCGCGGCGAGGTCGGCGGTCGGGTACCTGCGGCGGCCTGATGTCTCCGAGAATAGGACCGCAGCTCGCGGTCCTATTCTCGATTCGGTCAGAACTGCAGGAGGACGGCGTCTCGTTGGCTCGTCGAAATCGGCTTAAATTCACATCCCAATATTCAGCTTTATCGCAGTTTTATTCGAGTTTTTCACGCTCTATCGCAAATCATTCGTTCGTGCGCCGCTAATAAAGCTTGCCAAGAACACAGCATGAACGTATAAGTTCGTTCACGATTTGTTTAAGGGACGCCGCGACATTACGGCCAAAAGAAGAGCGGGACGAAGTGATTCGCCCGTCGATGAAGGGCTCAAAAGATCATGCTGACCAAAAAGCAAAACGAGCTGCTGCGCTTCATTCACGAGCGCTTGCAGGAGCAAGGCGTCCCGCCGTCCTTCGACGAGATGAAGGAGGCGCTCGATCTGCGTTCGAAGTCCGGCATCCATCGTCTGATCCTTGCGCTCGAAGAGCGCAACTTCATCCGCCGCCTGCCGAACAGGGCGCGGGCCATCGAGGTGCTCCGTCTGCCGGAATCGGCAACCGTCTCGGCGCCGCGCGGCGGCAAGTTCTCGCCGAGCGTGATCGAGGGCCATCTCGGCCGCGCGCGGGCGACACGCGGCGCGGCGCATCAGCCGCATCCAGTCACGATCCCGATCATGGGCCGCATCGCCGCCGGCACGCCGATCTCGGCGATCCAGCAGCGCACGGCGTCGATACCCATGCCGCCCGAGTTTCTCGGCACCGGCGAACATTTTGCCTTGGAGGTGCGTGGCGACTCGATGATCGAAGCGGGTATTTTTGAGGACGATACGGTGATCATCCGCAAACAGGACACGGCGGACACCGGCGATATTGTCGTCGCGCTCATCGACGATGAGGAAGCGACCTTGAAGCGGTTGCGCCGGCGCGGCGCCTCGATTGCGCTCGAGGCCGCCAATCCAGCCTATGAGACGCGGATTTTCGGGCCGGATCGGGTGCGTATTCAGGGTCGGCTTGTCAGCTTGATCCGGAAGTACTGATACTTCGGCGTCCCTGCGAGCGAACGAAACAATCCAGGCGGCGGCCGCGCTTCCTGGATTGCTTCGTCGTTACCTCCCTGCGATGGCCAAAATGCGAAATAAAGTCGCCGTTCGACTCACCCGGTGATCACGTCGCCGAACAACTCCCAGGTCGTACCGTTGAACCGCGCGAGCTGCATCTGGCGAATCGGGTTGTAATTGGTCGGCGAGGTGTTCAGCGCCATGCCGGGCAGACTGACCGGGAGGGCGAAGTCCTTTATGTTCGCCGCCTCTTTCATAATGCGCTCACGCGACAGATCGTTGCCGCACTGCTTGAGCACTTGCACCATCGTCATGGCAGCTCCGTAGCCATAGACGATATTGACGTCAGTCTGGCTGGCGCCCGGCATGTATTTGTTCATGAATTCACGCCATGTCTGCAGGCCCGGATCGTCCTTCCACTTCGGATCGGTCGGCTCCTTGCCGTATTCGCCGGTCATGGCGCCGACGCATTTCTCGAGACCGGCGGGCTTCAGCACCGTGCCGACCGAGATTGAAACGTTCGTGAGGTATTCCACCGGCTTCCAGCCGACGTCATAAGCCTTGCGCAGCGCCTGGGCGGCGAATTTCGGAGTGGCGGCGATGACGAACGTGTCGGCCCCGGAATTCTGCAAGCTGATGATTTGCGAATCGACGGTCGGCTCCGACGTTTCATAGGACGCTTCTTTGACGACCATGCTCGCATATTTGTCCCCGAGCACGTCTTTCAAGCCGATAAGGTAGTCCTTGCCGAAATCATCGTTCTGGTAGATGACGCCGACCTTCGCGCTCGGCTTGCTCGCCAGAATATGCTTGGCGTAGATACGCGCCTCGGTCTGATAGCTCGGATTGTATCCCATCGTCCAAGGATAGTGCTGGTAATCACCGAACTTGCTGGCGCCCGTCGAGACGAAAAGCTGCGGCACCTTGTTCTCATTGAGGTAGTCGCGGATCGCCGAATTGCACGCAGTGCCTAGCGTGTTGAAAAGGAAGGCGACCTGATCCTGCTCAACGAGTTTGCGGATCTGCTCGACGGTCTTGGGCGGGCTGTAGCCGTCGTCGACGGTTATGAGATTGATCTTGCGGCCGTTCACGCCCCCCTGATCGTTGATCATCTTGAAATAGGCCGCTTCGGTCTGACCAATCACGCCATAGGCCGAAGCAGGCCCGCTGTAGGGCATGGTTTGCCCAATCTTGATCTCCGTATCCGTGACGCCGGGCGCGTTTTCGGCAAAGGCCGGTCGGGCCGCCAGGGCGGCGGCCGTGGCGGCGCTGGCTTGCAAGAATGTGCGTCGTGAAAACATTTTACTCTCTCCCTGTTTGCTCCTCACGCGCGCAGTCGTGCGCGTCGCATTTCCGTCGCTTTATTTTATCGGCGCCGCGGACGATCTTGATGGATTTCGAAATAGGCGCTCGACGCTGCGCGTCAAAAACCGCCCGACCCCCACCGCGCCGGACGGCGCGGCGTACATGATCACGATCAGCAAGATTCCATAGATCGCCCACGGCAGAGCCTTGGCGCTTTCGCCGAAGACATCAGATATCTGATCGGCGAAGTCCGGCACGAATTCGATGAACAAGGCGCCGACGAAGACGCCCCAGATCGAGCCGAGCCCGCCGACAACGACGCCGACGACCAGCGAGAAGGAAAGGAATTCTCCGAAACTATCCGGCGATACAAACCCCACCGCCAAGCCGCTCAGCGCCCCGGCGACGCCTGTAAAAGCGGCGCTAAGGCCGAACGTCGTCGTTTTGAAAAGCGCCGTATCAATCCCCATCGTCTCGGCGGCGATCGGGTGATCGCGGATGGCGATGATCGCACGGCCGATCCGGCTCCTGACCAGATTATGGCTGAACCAAAACAGCAACGCCGCGCAAAGCAAGCAGAATAAGTACAAGAATTGATCGCGCGTCAGCGGCATATGAAACGGCGCCGCTGGCTTCGACAAGATCAGCCCTTGCACGCCGCCGGTCCAGGGATCGAAAGGTTTGAACTTAAGGAGCTGCGGCACCGCGAGCGCTAACGCGAAAGTCGCAAGGGCGAGATAGACCGGCGCCAATCGAAGGGCAGGAAATCCGAAAAGAAAACCAGCGCCGAAACAGATGAATCCGGCGATCGGCACAGCAACCCAATAAGCGATTCCAAATTTCGCGGTCAAAATCGCCAAAGTATAGCCGCCAACGGCGAAGAAAGCGCCGTGACCAAGCGAAATCTGTCCGTTGAAGCCGGTGAGCAGATTAAGTCCGAGCAGCGCGATGGAATAAATGATCACCTGCGACAATTGAAAAGTACGATAGCCGCTCAAAGCGAATGGCAGGCCGATCACGACAATCAAGACCAGGATGAAGATCGCCGCGCGCCAGGGGCTCAACGAAGCGCCACTGGTTCGCTCGATCGGAGTAGCAAGCTGCATGTCGAGCATGGCGGTCTCCGATCAAACGCGGGTGACGAGGGTTCGGCCGAACAGGCCGGATGGTTTGGCGACGAGAACCCCGATGATGATCGCCAAAGCGACGGAGAGTTTGATCTCCTCGCCAACGAGATAGGCGCCAGCGAGATTCTCCAAGACCCCGACGATAAAGCCGCCAAGCGCGGCGCCCCAGGGATTATCGATGCCGCCGAGCAAGGCGGCGGCGAAACCGTAAAGCAGAATGCCGCCCATCATATTGGGATCGAGATAGACGATAGGCGCAGCCATCATGCCGGCGACAGCGCCGATCGCTGCGGCGAGGCCCCAGCCAATCGCCAGCATCTGATTGACTCGGATGCCGACAAGCCGCGCCGACACCGGATTTTGCGCTGCCGCGCGCATCGCGAGGCCGAGCGGCGTGAACCGGAAGAAGGCGTAGACGAGCGCGAGAACCGCGAGGGTGACGCCGATCGAGCCCATTTCATGAGGCGATATGTACCCCTGACCAAAGCGCGACGTCGCCGGGAAAGGACTATCGAAACTCTTGATCGTATATGAGAAAAACCAACCGGCGATGCTGTTGATGATGACAAGCAAGCCGATGAAAACAATGACGACAGTCAGGGCTGGCGCGCCGTCAAATTGGCGAATGATGAAACGCTCGATCGCCATGCCCATCACAAAGGAGAAGGCCAGCGTAAGGAAGAAAGCCGCCCAATAGGGCACGCCGGAATCGACCAAAGCCCATGCGATATAGGTCGAAAACATCGCCATCTCGCCTTGGGCGAAATTCACCAAGTTCGTCGCCTGGTAGATCATCACGATGGCCAGCGCGACGCAGGCGTAAATGCTGCCGATAGCGATCCCGGAGAGAATTTGGTGGATCAGGGCGTTCATGATCTCTCCAAGTCCTCAATAGCCGAGATAGACGCGACGTACGGATTCGTCCGAACGCACCTCGGCAGCCGTCCCGCCGATCACCATGCGACCCGTCTCGATGAGATAGGCATGGTCGGCGAGCGCCAATGCGAGGGTGGCGTTCTGTTCAACCATCAGCATGCTGACGCCTTCGTCCTTGTTGATCGCGCGGAGGATGTCGAAAATATCTTTGACGACCAGAGGCGCGAGACCGAAAGACGGCTCGTCCAGCAGGAGCAGTCTCGGCCGCAGCATCAGCGCGCGCGATATCGCCAGCATCTGCTGCTCGCCGCCCGACAAAGTCCCAGCCTGTTGTTCGCGTCGTTCCTTGAGACGCGGAAAGTAAGCGAAGGCGCGCGCCATGTCGCCCGCAACGCCGTCGCGGTCCTTCCTGGTATAGGCGCCTAGTTTGAGATTTTGCTCGACGGTCAGGTCGAGGAACGTCCCGCGACCGTCGGGAACATGGGCGATGCCGAGCCGCGCCGCGTCTTCGGCTTCGCGTGGGTTAAACGGCTTGCCTTCGAATTGGATGACGCCCTGGCGCCTGACCATTGAGCATAGCGCGCGCAGGAGCGTCGTCTTGCCGGCGCCATTCGCCCCAAGGAGCGCCGTGATGCCGCCTTTCTCGACGGCGAGATCGATCTCGTGGAGGACCTGGGTCGGCCCATAAAAGGCGCAAAGGCCTTTCGTCTGGAGCAACGCCGGCATCAGGTCGCGTCTCCGAGATAGGCGCGGATCACCTCGCGGTTCTCGCGAACCTCAGCCGGCGTTCCGTCAGCGATCACCTTGCCGAAATCGAGCGCGACAACTTGGTCCGAAACGCGCATCACAAGGTTCATGTGATGCTCGACAAGCAGCACGGTGACGCCGCGGCGATCGCGGATCGCCTGTATCTCGTTACGAAGCGCATCCACCTCTTCATGGTTGAGGCCAGCGGCCGGCTCGTCGAGCAAAAGAAGCTTCGGCTGAAGCGCAAGAGCGCGCGCAAGCTCGACCCGCTTTTTGGTTCCGAATGGAAGCGCGTTAATCGGCGTCTGAGCGAGATGCCCTAGAGCGAATTCCTCGAGGAGCTCTATTGCACGCTCGCGGATAAGACGCTCTTGAACTTTCGCCTGCGGAAGGTTCAGCCCGTTGACGATAAATCCTCCGCGCGCAATCGCATGCGTGCCAATCATCACGTTTTCAAGCACGGTCATCGTGCCGAAAAGCGCAAGATTTTGAAACGTACGGCCGATGCCGAGAGCGGCGATCTGATGTTTGGGGACGCAGCTCAAGGAGCGGCCGTCGAAATGGATTTCGCCGCGTTGCGGGCTGTAGAGGCGCGAAAGGCAATTGAAGAGCGTCGTCTTGCCGGCTCCGTTGGGCCCGATCAGACCGCAAATCCGGCCGCGCTGAATTTCAAACGAGACGTCGTCAAGGGCGACGATGCCGCCGAAACGCATCGACAGGTCTTTAACGACCAAAAGCGCCGCATTGGACTCGGCCACAGCGCCGACCAAGTCACGACCGCGCGCGACCTCCAAATTTGGATGCCTCATCGGATGCGTCATCAACCCTGATCGGTCTTATTATGCGTCTGTTGCAACACTATTCCACATTTATTGCAACACTATTCGACTATTTGTCACTTGACCCTGAGCGAGGAAGCCGTTTTCAGGCCGTCACTGAAATGTCAGTGGCGAAGGCTGCCGTCCGAGGCGAACCCTCATCGCCCGGCGAAAGAACCACCTTCCGCAACCAGTCGCTCCAGCAAAGCAGACGGCTTGAACTCGTCCCCCATCGTCGCCTGAAACATCTTCATTCGCTCCAACACTTTGCCGAGCCCGACGGTATCGCCGTAGAACATCGGGCCGCCGCGATAGACCGGCCAGCCATAGCCGTTAATCCACACGATATCGATATCGGACGCGCGCAAAGCCTTACCCTCCTCGAGGATTTTCGCGCCTTCGTTGATCATTGGATAGATGCAGCGCTCCAAAATCTCCTCGTCGGAGATAACACGCCGGTTGACCCCTTTCTTCGCTGCAAAATCGACGATGACCTCTTCGACTAAAGTCGAAGGCTTGGGGTTGCGAGCCTCGTCATAATCATAGAAGCCGGCGCCGGTCTTCTGGCCACGCCGTCCCTTCTCGCAAAGGATTTCGCGGATCGTCGCGCTCGAGGATTTCTCCTTTGACCAGCCGATATCGAGACCGGCGAGATCGCTCATCGCGAACGGGCCCATCGGAAAGCCGAAATCATACAGCACCCGGTCGACGTCCCACGGCGTTGCGCCCTCGATGATGAGTTTGTTGGCCTCGCGCTGACGTTGCGCCAACATACGATTGCCGACGAAGCCATGGCAGACGCCGACAAGAACGCCGATCTTGCCGATCTTCTTGGAAAGCTCCATCGCCGTAGCGACGACTTGCTTATCCGTCTTTTCGCCGCGCACCACTTCGAGAAGCCGCATTACATTGGCTGGCGAAAAGAAATGCATGCCGATGACGTCTTGCGGCCGTTTGGTCATCGCGCCGATCTCGTCGATGTTCAGATAGGACGTATTGGAGGCGAGGATCGCGCCAGGCTTGGCGATGGCGTCCAGTCTGCCGAAAATGTCCTTCTTGATCGCCATGTCCTCGAACACGGCTTCGATGACGAGATCCTTGTCGGCGAGTGCGCTGAGATCGAGCGTACCGGTCAAAAGCGCCATGCGCTTTTCGACATCGTCCTGAGTCATGCGCCCTTTCTTGGCGGTATTTTCGTAGTTCTTGCGAATGATCGAAAGACCGCGATCGAGCGCCTCTTTGCTCGTCTCGACGATCGTCACCGGCGTACCGGCGTTAAGGAAATTCATTGAAATGCCGCCGCCCATGGTGCCGGCGCCGATGACACCGACGGTCTTGATCGGGCGAGGCGCGAGATCATCCGGCACATCGGGGATTTTCGCGGCCTGGCGCTCGGCGAAAAAAACATAGCGTTGCGCTTTGGACTGTACGCCCCCCAGAAGCTCCATGAACATCTTGCGCTCGGCGGCCATTCCTTCGTCGAACGGAAGATCGACGGCGTTCTTCACGGAATCGATCGCCTTTCGCCAAGCTTCGAAACCGCGGAACTTCCGCGCGTTGGCTTTGCGGATCGCTTCGAAGATTTCCGGCTTGCCTCGGACCGCTTCGATCTTGTCGGTCAGGTCGCGAAGTTTACGCAGCGGAGCCTTTCCATCGATCAAGGTTCGCGCGAAGGCCAGCGCGCTTTGTTCGAGCTTGCCCTCTTCGGCAAGCGCATCGATGACGCCCCATTTTTGAGCGTCGCTCGCGGAAAACGGGTTTCCGGATAAAATGATGTCGAGCGCTTTCTCGACGCCGATCAAGCGCGGAAGGCGCTGGGTGCCGCCGGCGCCCGGGAAAATGCCGAGCTTGATCTCGGGCAATCCGAATTTCGCCGAAGGGACGGCGACCCGATAATGCGCCGTAAGCGCCACTTCGAAGCCGCCGCCAAGCGCCGTTCCATGCACCGCGGCCAGAACGGGTTTGCTTGCGTTTTCGATCACATCGAGCGCTTCCGGCAGGTACGGTCTCGCCGGCGGCTTTCCGAATTCCGAAATATCGGCCCCGGCGATGAAAGTGCGGCCGGCGCAGATGATGATGATGGCTTTGATTGCGGAATCGGCGTTCGCCGCCTCGACGCCGCGTTTAAGGCCGTCACGCACTGCGGTGGAAAGGGCGTTCACCGGCGGCGCGTTCAAGGTCAATACGGCGATGTCGCCATGCGTGGTCAATTCTGCGACGGGATTGATCGCGGCCATGATGTGCTCCAAAAGGGGTGAAGGTGAGCCGCAATGGTCTATCGCGCGCCGACAAAGCCGTCGGTCTCGGCGAGATGCGCCAGGTGATAGTCGACGTCGCCGAACTGCCGCTCGATCATCGATAGACGCTTGAACAAGTGTCCTATCATCGTCTCCATCGTCATACCCATGCCGCCATGCAATTGGATCGATTGCTGGCCGATGAAGCGCGCGGACTGACTGATCTGAATCTTCGCGGCCGAGAGCGCCTTCCGGCGTTCCGCGATATTCGCCTCGTTCGCCATCATCGCGGCATAGGCGGCCATGCTTTTGGCCTGTTCGAGCGAGACAAGCATATCGGATGCGCGATGTTGCAGCGCCTGGAACGACCCGATCGTCATGCCGAATTGCTTTCGCGTCTTCAGGTAAGCGACCGTTTGCGTCAACGCCTCCTGCATGGCGCCGATCGCCTCGGCGCAGAGCGCCGCGATCGCCTCGTCGGCGACACTCTCCAGCACATCCAAGCCCGCATTGGGATCGCCGATAACGTCCTCCGGTCCGATACGAACGTTCGTCAGCGTCACCTCGGCCGCGCGAGCGCCGTCTTGCGTACGATAGCCCCGCCGCGAGACGCCCTGCGCTGCGGCTTCGACCAGGAACAAGCCAATACCGGAGGGGTCGCGGCGGTGGCCATTCGTGCGCGCTGAAACGATCAGCTTATCGGCGAGGTCGCCATGCAGAACGAGACCCTTCTCCCCGTTGAGAAGGTAGGACTCCCCTTCCCGCTTGGCTGTCGCTGCGACATCGAAGAGATCATAACGCGACTGCGGCTCACTATGCGCCAAAGCGATCAGCAATTCGCCGGTGGCGATTTTCGGCACCAGCGCGCTTTTCTGCGCTTCATTCGCCGCGCGACGCAGCACGCCGCCTGCAAGAATGACGCAGGCGAAATACGGCTCCAGCGTCAGCGCTCGCCCAAAAGCCTCCATGACCAGCATGGTCTCGACCGGGCCGCCGCCAAAGCCGCCGTCCGCCTCGGCGAAGGGTAGAGCCAGCAGGCCAAGTTCGGCGTATTGCGCCCAGAGCTCCCGGCTCCAGCCGTCAGGCGACGCCTGATGCGTTTTTCGCTTCTCGAATGTATAGCGATCCGCGATCAAGCGGTCGACGCTCTCTTTGAGGAGCTGCTGCTCTTCGGAAAGATCAAAATCCACGTTCAGAGCCCCAAAATCGCTTTGGCGATAATGCCGCGCTGAATCTCGTTCGAACCGCCATAGATGGAGACTTTGCGCATGTTGAAATAAGTCGGCGCGACAGCGGAGGCCCAATCGGGACCGGCGGCCGGTTCGTTCCAGCGATCGCCGCCACGTTCTTCCTGGTAGGGCAGCGCATAAGGACCGATAACGTCCATGAGCAATTCGGTCGTCGCCTGCTGGATCTCCGAGCCTTTGATCTTGAGTACGGAAGAGGCTGGGTCCGGCTTGCCCTTCTCGCGTTTGCGTTCATTCGAAATGACACGAAATTGCGTCATCTCCAACGCTTTGATCTCCACCTCCAGGAGCGCGAGCTTCTGGCGGAAGCGTACGTCCTCCATCATCGGCTTGTCGCCATAAGTCGGCAGCGAAGCCAGCTCACGAATGCGCCGCACCCGCGCCTTCGAGATGCCAATGCGCGCAATGCCGTTGCGCTCATTGCCCAGCAGAAACTTGGCGTAGTCCCAACCTTTGTTTTCCTGCCCTACGAGATTTTCGAGGGGAACGCGTACGTCGTCGAAGAAGACTTCGTTGACCTCTTGGCCGCCGTCGATCGTTTGAATCGGCCGGACCGTCACGCCGGGCGTCTTCATATCGACGAGAATGAAAGAGATGCCTTCCTGCTTTTTCACCGACGAATCGGTGCGGGCGAGGACAAAAATCCAGTCGGCGTATTGGGCGAGAGTCGTCCAAGTCTTTTGACCGTTGATTACCCAATGATCGCCATCGCGTTTGGCCGAAGTCTTGAGGCTGGCGAGATCCGAGCCAGCGCCCGGTTCGGAAAATCCCTGACACCACCAATCATCGAGATTGGCGATGCGCGGCAGAAATCTCTTCTTCTGCGCGTCAGAGCCAAAAGTATAGATGACCGGTCCGACCATGCTGGTTCCAAAGGCCAAGGGCTCGGGCGCAGGCGCCTGCTGAATCTCGTCCCGGAAGATCAGTTGCTTCATCGGGCTCCAACCCGTACCGCCCCACTCAACGGGCCAGTGGGTCACCGCCCAACCCTTCTTGTTAAGGATGCGCGTCCAGGTCACAAGGTCGTCCTTGCTGAAATGTCGCTCGGCGTTCAGCTTCTGGCGAATGGAATCTGGTAACGAGGACTTGATGAAGCCGCGCACTTCGTCGCGAAATTTCAATTCCTCATCGGTAAATCGCAAATCCATTTCTAGCCTCCCTTGGCCGTCCGGGCTCTTATGCCTCTCCGATAGCCTTTTTCGCTCCACGGCGTTTGAAGACCCCGCTCGACTTGGCGACAATCTCGTCGTTTTCGTTACGCGCCTCGGCTTCCGCGAAAAGTATCGAGCCGCCTGCGCGCACGACGCGGCCTTGCGCGGTTAGGACCTTCTCGCCGGTCGCGATGAAATTGATATGCATATCGACGGTCATGACAGGGCTGCCCGCCGCGAGCCTTGCAGCCGATCCCATGGCGATGTCCATAAGCGTAGCGACCAGACCGCCGTGGGGGGCGCCGAAATTATTGCCGTGTCTCTCGTCGAGAACGACGCGCAGCCGCGTCACGCCTTCCTCGGCGCCCAATATTTCAATGCCACAAAGATCGGCGAAAGGAATCTTGGCCCCGAAAATTGCGCCCATTTCAGGCGATCTCCTCCCGCTTTGGCGGCGCGCAAAGATCGGCCGTTCGCCGGCGCCGGTCAAGCCCATAGCCGCTCCTTGCCGAACAAGGCAATGACGATCTTGGGGCCGTTGCATCGACGTACGCACGCCTGCGCTTGTCCCCCGACGGAGGCTGAGTCACAATAGATCAAAGCAAAGAATAAAATAAAAAGGGAGGCCTATGGTCCCGCCACCGAATTTTCCTGCATTATCTCTCGCTGACGCACACGCCGCACTCACTGGTCCAGGTTCACTCTTCGAGATAGAGGAACGCGACATTCAAGGCGTCAGGACTCGCGTGTGGAAAAACGCGCCGCCGACCCTGCGGGAGGCCTTTGCCGCGGGTCGACTGCACAAAGACAAGACTTTCATCGTTTATCGCGACGAACGCGTCACTTTCGAAGAGCTCGCCCGGGCCGCCTTGGCGATCGCGGAGGCGCTTCAGGCGCAGGGGCTCAAAAAAGGCGATCGCGTCGCGATCGCCATGCGCAACCTCCCGGAATGGGGCGCGGCTTTTTTTGGGATCGTCATCGCCGGCGGCGTCGCCACGCTCCTCAACGCCTGGTGGAAAGGGTCAGAGCTGGCATATGGCCTTATCGATTCCGGCGCGAAATTCGCGTTCCTCGATGGCGAACGGTTCGACCGCCTCGCGGAACACTTGACGAGTTGCCGCGAGCTTCAGGGGGTCTTTCTTTGTCGACCGCGTGAAAATGTCAGCCATTCGCAGGCTCGCCTACTGACCGACATCCTAGGCCAAGTCGAAGATTGGAGCGCGCTGCCCGATCGTCCTATGCCGGTCGTGTCGCTCGAGCCGGAAGACGACGCGACGATTTTCTATACGTCGGGCACAACCGGGAAGCCGAAAGGCGCGCTCGGCACCCATCGCAATTCCTGCTCGACCATCGTGGCGGGCACGTTCACGCCAGCGCGTCGATTCCTTAGGCGCGGCGAGCCGCTGCCGAAGCCCGATCCGAATGCGCTGCAGAAAGCCTATCTCGTCGGCATTCCGCTCTTTCATACGACGGGTTGCCAGGCTGTTCTCATCCCTGCCTTCGTTAACGGCGCCAAGCTGGTGCTGATGCACAAGTGGGACACGGAACTCGCCTTACAATTGATCGAGCGGGAACGTGTCACGACCACGGGCGGCGTGCCGACGATCGCGTGGCAGATCGTCGAACATCCCTCGCTCGACAAATACGACTTGTCATCGCTCGAAGCCCTTCAATATGGCGGCGCGCCGGCGGCTTCGGAATTGGTTCGGCGCATCAAGCAGCGGTTCCCTAATTCGGCGCCAGGCTGCGGTTGGGGCATGTCGGAAACTTCCGCGACATTCACTTCGATCTCCGGCGAAGACTATGTCCTGCGACCGGATTCATGCGGACCGGCTTTGCCGGTCTGCGAAATGAAGGTCGTGGACGTCGATGGAAAAACCCTCCCGACCGGCGCGGCGGGAGAACTTTGGGTCAAAGGCCCCAATGTGGTCAAAGGCTATTGGCGCAATCCCGAAGCGACCGCCAAGAGTTTCGTCGATGGCTGGCTCAGAACCGGCGACATCGCGCGCCTGGATGAAGAAGGTTTTTGCTATATTGTTGACCGCGCCAAGGACATGTTGATCCGGGGCGGTGAAAATATCTACTGCGTCGAGGTCGAGAACGCGCTTTATGAACATCCCGCGGTTGTCGATGCCGCGGTCGTACCGATCGCCCATCGTACGCTCGGCGAAGAGCCGGCAGCGATCGTCACGCTGAAACCCGGCGTCGCAGTCGAGGAAGAAGAGTTGCGGGCCTTTGTCGCGGACCGCATCGCCGCGTTCAAAGTGCCGGTGAAAATCTTGTTCCGAGACGACATGCTGCCGCGCAATGCGGCAGGTAAGATCATGAAGTCGGAACTGCGGGCGCTATTTGCCTAAAACCTTGCCTTCTCCCTGTTTCATGAGAAGGTCTGCGCCCGCGCCGCTTAGGTCACGGTCTGACCGCCATCAACGACAATCGCTTGCCCGGTCATAAAGGCGCTGGCCTGCGAGGCCAGAAAAACCGCGGCGCCAGCGATCTCGTCCGGCTCGCCGATACGGCCGAGCGGCGTTCGCGCCGTACTTGATTTGAGAATAGCCGGATTCTCCCAGAGCGCGCGCGCGAAATCGGTGCGGATCAAGCCCGGCGCGATGCAATTGACGCGAATGTTATGCGGGCCGAATTCGGCGGCGAGGTTGCGGGCGAGTTGGAAGTCCGCCGCTTTCGAGACGTTATAGGCGCCGATCGCCGTCGAGCCGCGCAGGCCGCCGATAGAGGAGACAATGATGATCGACCCCTCTTTTCGCTCGATCATCTGGGGCGCGACAAAAGAGATCAGCCAGTGATTGGCGATGACATTGTTGTCGAGAATTTTGCGAAATTGGTCATCCGAGATTCCGCCGAGCGGACCGAAATATGGATTCGAGGCCGCGTTGCAGACGAGAATATCGACCTTGCCGAAACGCGCATTGGTCTCGTCGATAAGGCGCTGAAGCTGCTCCTTCGAGGAGATGCTGGCGGGGATGGCGATCGCGCGATCCTTGCCGTATTTGCTCACAATATCCGCGACGACTTCTTCGCAAGGACCGAGATTGCGGGAGGAAACGACGACATTAGCGCCGTGTTCGGCGAGGCGCGTTGCGATGGCGCGGCCGATGCCGCGCGACGAGCCGGTGACCACGGCGACTTTTCCAGCAAGATCGAACAGAGTCATTGTGCCCCCCTTTAGTCCTTTGGCGCGTTTGTTCTTTACTCTAAGTCCCTTTATAGGCGACGCGCCAGATGACGCCGCCAGCATCGTCGGTGATCAATAAGGCGCCGTCATGCGCTTCCGCGACGCTGACGGGGCGGCCCCAAACGCCGGCGTCCGTCGCCACAAAGCCAGTCAGAAAGTCGTCGTATTCGCCGCTCGGCTTGCCGTCCTTGAACGGGAGCCTGACGACCTTGTAGCCCGTTCGCTTGGCGCGATTCCATGATCCGTGCAGGGTGACAAAGGCATCGCCTTTGTATTCGCCGGGGAATTGCCTGCCTTCATAGAAAGCAAGGCCAAGCGGCGCGGAATGCGGCTGGATCAGAATGTCCGGCGTCGTGATCTTACCGGCCAGATCCGGCCGCTCCTTCGCGCGGCGCGGGTCTTCATGATCGCCGATATAGTACCAAGGCCAGCCATAGAAAGCGCCCTCTTTGACGCTGGTCGCATAGTCGGGCGGCAAATCGTCGCCGAGAATGTCCCGTTCGTTGGTTGCGCACCAGGGCGCGCCGGTCTCGGGCTGAATGGCGAGACCCGAGCAATTGCGCAGGCCCGTTGCATAGACGCGTTTGCCATGGCCTTCGGGATCGAAAGCAAGCACGTCGGCGCGATCCGTCTCGGCGCCCCACGACACGCCGAGCGAATGCGAGTCCGCAAAGGCTTTGAGTTCATCGCCGCGCAGCGGTTCGACCTCCTCTGCGACATTCGAGGCCGACCCTACGGAGACGTACATTGTCTTGCCGTCCGGCGAGAAGGCAATGTCGCGCGTCCAATGGCTGCCGCCACTCGGCAGAGAACGTACGACGACATCTGCTGGCTCCGGCGCGCTCAGATCACCGCTATGATAAGGATAGCGCAGGATCTGGTTCGTCGTTGCGATATAGACGTAGCGAGGATCGGGCCCTGGCGGATAGAAGGCGATTCCGAAAGGACGATTGAGGCCCAAAGCATAATTATGCATCGTCTCGACGGTTTCCGCGCCATCTTTTGCTCTCAGCACACGGACGCGCCCTGCCCGACTCTCACTGACGAAAATATCGCCGTTGGGCGCGACGCGGATCGCGCGGGGTTCTGCGAGATCCCTGGCGAAAAGCGAAACGGAAAAGCCTGGCGGCGCTTTCGGCGACGCCCCGGCCGGCCGGGCGACGGTCCAGGAGGGATTTGCGACGGGGCGAGAGGCGAGCGGCGCCGGCAAATCGGAGGGGGCGATCTTGCGCCTGACGCCGGGGGCGTCGGTGCGCCAGTCGCCATAAGCCTCGGCGCCGGCGCGCAAGGGCGCCTCATCGGCCGCGACGAAAGCGGCGCCGACTGAAACAAGGGCGAGGATCGCAAAACTGAGCTTCAGGGCGCGCATCCGCATCGTGCTCTCCTGGGATTCGGCGGGCGATCTTAGGGGGCATCGCTGGCTCCGCGAGCCATCGTGGCCCGCGGTTGGCGAGAATGTGAAGAAGTTTGACAAGAACGGTGTGTGATCCGCCCTTGCTCGGGCTTTATTTACATAACATTATGTGAATTGCAGCCGGATGGGGAGTGACAGATGCCGATCCATCGAATGCCGCTTTCGATCGCAGCGATTTTGCTTTCGGGTGCCGCTGCGGCCGCCGCGCCCTTCAGCGCAGGCCGCCCACTTAGCAACGTTGAAAAGGCGACGTATATTTATACTGGAGCAGATTATTCGGTCAGCGTGCCCGCGGGCCAATCGACGCTCATTGGCGCCTTCAACGATGCTTGCCAACACCATATTCCGCCAATGCTGAGTGGCACGGCCGATCATGGCGTCGTCACGACGAAAGAAGGCGTTCGCCGCTCGTGCGGCAACGCCGCTGAGCCGGTGACGGAAGTCTGGTATCGGCCGGCTGCAAATTTCCGTGGCGTCGATCATGTCACGCTCGTGCCGTACCGTTCGTACATTACGATCACGGTACGCTGATTGAGATCAAAGCCCGAGAACTGCGAGAAGATTCCGTCCCTTGGCGGCCTCACTTGCCGCCTAAAGATGCTCCACCGCCACCACGCCTTCGACCGCTTTGAGGCTGCCGGCGATGGCGGCGGAGACGGCGAATTTTCCCGGCAGCTTGATCTCGACTTCGCCTTCCGTCTTTCCGAGCATCACGACGAGCGAGACTTCGCCCTCGCCCTTTGAGCGCAGACGGTCGGCGATCGAGGGGAGCGGCGTCTCGTCGCGCAGGAAGACCCGCAGGCCCTTCTGATTGCGCGCCGCCGCCTCGGCCAAAGCTTCGACATGGGTGATGCGAGCGCGCACATCCTCGCCTTCGATAGCCCCTTGCAAAGTCACCAGAACGTCGGCGCCTTTCTCGAGCAGGTCACGGTATTGATTGAGCCCTTCCTGAAACAGGACCGCTTCGTATTGGCCGGTCGGATCGGAGAGCTGCACAACGCCCATTTTCGAGCCGGACTTGGTGCGGCGCTCGTAGCGATCGAGCACGCTGGCGGCAAGCCGCGCCGATGTCGCGCCGCGCCGCACATTGGCGACGAATTGGGTCCAGCTCTCGACGCGCAGCCGTTTCAGCGCCGCGCCATAGGATTCCAGGGGATGGCCGGAGAGGAAAAAGCCGACGGCTTCGAACTCGCGCCGCAACCGATCGGTCGCCGACCAGGCGGGCGCGCGGACGATCAGCGGCGAGGGCTCGGCTTCGCCGAAGAGCCCGCTTTGTCCCGCCTCTCTCTCATCCGAGGCGCGATGCGCCAAAGCCAGCGCCGGCTCGATCGAGGCGAAGGCGCGGGAACGATCGGGTTCGATCTCGTCGAAGGCGCCAGCGGCGGCGAGGCTCTCCAGCGCCTTCTTGTTTAGCCCACGCGGATCGATCCGCCGCGCCATCTCAGCCATGGAGGCGAAAAACTTGTCGCCGCGCGCAGCGACCAAAGCTTCCGCCTGCGCCTCGCCGACGCCTTTGATCGCGGAAAGCGCATAGCGGATCGACAAAGCCCCGCCCTCGACGCGCGCATCGAAATCGACGCCGGAATGATTGACCGACGGCGGATGCACCTTGACGCCGAGCCGCTCGGATTCGGCGCGGAACTCCGCGAGCTTGTCGGTGTTCGATTTGTCGAGCGTCATCGCGGCGGCCATGAATTCGACGGGATGATTGGCCTTCAGCCACGCCGTCCAATAAGTGATCAAAGCGTAAGCGGCGGCGTGGCTCTTGTTGAAGCCATAGTCGGCGAATTTGGCGAGAAGATCGAAAATCTCGTCGGCTTTGTTGCGCGTCAGCCCGCGCGCAACGGCGCCGTCGACGAAACGCACGCGCTGCGCGTCCATCTC
>JASLHV010000188.1 GCA_030153205.1 Roseiarcus sp.
GGCGCTCGCCGCGATATTCTTGCCGAGCGGCGTGTTCGACAATGGGTTGAAGGGATTGCCGAAGACGAACCGGCTGGCGTCGGACATCGCCCGCGCCGGGGCGAGCGCGGCAAAAGCCATCTCATACATCTGATAGGAAAAACTTCTCAACATCGGCGTCCCCGCGGGATGCGCGAGCGCGCCCCTTCGTCAAGGTAGAATGCTAACATTTAAAGTTTGCACATAAACTAATCAACCTGGCATAAAGCACTAGGTTCCGATCGCCAAATGGAATCACCGAAGTCACCGGAAAATCGGATGATTTTGTCACTACGCCTATGCGTTATTTGATGCGCATCGCCCGCCCAAAGAATAGGCACGATTAAAGGATAGGCGTTCTCGCATTATTCGCCCATCTGCAGGAGCGAGCCGGCGCGGCGCGCGCTATCGAGCAGGCCAAGAAAGGCGAAGGCGCCGGCGACGAGCAACGCCGTATTGATCGCCAGCGCTTCGACCATCAGATCGGCTCTGAAGAGATGCGCGACAAGCAGCGCTCGCAGGCCCTCGAAAACATAGGTCGGCGGCAGGCACCAGGCGACCCATTGCAGCCAGAAAGGCAAGGTCGAGACCGGATAGTAGACGCAGGCGAAGGGCATAACGAAGAAAAGGATCGACCAGGCGATCGCCTCCGCGCCCATGCCGTTGCGCAAGACGAGGCCGGAGACAAACAGACCAATCGCCCAGCTTGTCAGCACCAGATTGACGAAGAAGGCGACGACGGCGAAGCCGAGACCCCAGAGGTTGAAGCCGAAGAACCAGAAGGCGAGCAGCGTCACTGGGACAATGCCGATGACGAGGCGGATGACGCTCATCGTCATGAGAGCCGCAACGAATTCCAGCGGCCGCAACGGGCTCATCAGAATATTCGCCATGTTGCGCGACCACATCTCCTCGAGGAAGGACAGCGAGAAGCCGAGCTGGGCGCGAAAGAGACTGTCCCAAAGCAGAAGAGCGCCGATCAAAGTTCCGGCGGCGACGGCGAAACGGCCGTTGAAGCCGGCGACATTCGCCTGGGCGTTGATATAGGTCTGCAGGAACCCCCAGGTGAACATCTGGATCGCCGGCCAGTAGACGAGTTCGGCGATGCGCGGCCAGGACGAGCGCAAGACATAGAGGTAGCGCGAGAGCATCGCGATGATACGACGGAGAGAAAATCCGCTCATGCGAGCGCCGCCGCGCGGCCGCGCGCGATGTCGAGGAAGACTTCTTCGAGATTGTCGCGACCGTATTTCGCGATGAGGTCGTGGGGCGCGCCGTCGTCGACGACGCGGCCGGCTTTCAAGATGATGACGCGATCGCACAAACGTTCGACCTCGGCCATGTTATGCGAGGCGAGCAGGATCGTCGCGTTGCGGCGGCGGCGATAGTCCTCGAGCCGTGAGCGCACCCAATCGGCGGTGTCGGGATCGAGCGACGCCGTCGGCTCGTCCAGCAGCAATACTTCCGGTTCGTTGATCAGCGCCTTGGCGAGCGCGACGCGGGTCTTCTGACCGGCTGAAAGCTTGCCCGCCTGACGATCGAGAAATTCCTCCAAGGCGAGGCTTTCGGCGAGAACCGCAATCCGCGAGGCGACGTCGGCCACGCCATAAAGGCCGGCGAAGACTTTCAAGTTCTGCCTCACCGTCAGGCGGTGCGGCATGTCGACGTACGGACTTTCGAAGTTCATGCGCGCGAGGACGCGGTGACGTTCGCGCGCCATATCGACGCCAAGCACGCGGACGGAGCCGGAGGTCGGCAAGATCAAGCCCATGATCATGCCGATCGTCGTCGTCTTGCCGGCGCCATTGCCGCCGAGCAGCGCGGTGGTCGAGCCGGCGGCGATGTCGAAGGAGATGGAATCGACAGCCTGTACCTTCTTGAAGGCCTTGTGCAGGGCGCGGGCCGAAATGACGACGGTCGAGGAGGCCGCGCCGGCATCGCTCATTGCGGCGCCCCTACCCTCACGGGCCTGCCGGCGTCGCGGAATAGGGCGCGCGGCCGCTGCGCAACGCGTCCTCCAGCAGTTCAAGCCGATCCTGGCCCCAGAAGACTTCACCCTCGAGGACGTAACAGGGCGAGCCGAAAGCGCCGATCGCGATCGCATCAAGGCGGTTGCTTTCATAGGTTTCGCGGATCGCGGGTTCGTCGGCCGTGGCGAGAATCGCTTTGGAATCGAAACCGGCTTCGTCGATGAGACGCGAAAGCGCCGCTGCGTCGGCGAGACTTTCTTCGCGCTCCCAAACGCTGGTGAACACGGATTCGGCAAAACCGCTGGGATCGCCGCCGCCGGCGACCATCGCCAACACGGCCCGATTTGCGGGATCGGCGTCGAATGGCCAGTGCTTGGGCCTGAGATGAAACTCAAGTCCGCGCTTTTCGCGCCAGCGCTGCAACTCCATCATCCGATAGGCCTGGCGCGCCGGGTGGCGTTTGGCGAGCGGCAACCCGCCGGTCTCCGCGAAGACTTCGTTCAGAGCAACGGGACGATAGGCCACCGCGACGCCATAACGTTGCGCCATCGCGACGAAAAAACGGTGCCCGATATAGGCCCAGGGGCTGACGAGGGAGAAGAAGTAGTCGATGCGGCGCGACATCTTTGTCCTCTCTTGCGTCTTTTAAGCCTCAAATCGACGCAAACGGTTGATATTGACGACGTCGCGTTTGAAGGTTGCGATTCGGCGCGGGTCGTAAATCGCGACCACTATCAGGAGTAGTACGTTTGTGTCGAGGAACCTGCCGAGCAGGCTTTGAGATCAAGGAGGAGAGATCGTGAGACGTCACAGTTCGACGTCCTTCATACTTTTGATTTCCCCGGTCTCACCGTCGACAGAAAATTGCCGGTAGGTTCTCGAGTCGGGAGGAAAACCGAGTTGGGCGTGAAACGGACCGATCTTTTCTTCGTCGACAAAGCTAAGCGTTATCAGCCAGGTCTTCGCGACTTCATCTTGCTCAACGCCTTCGAGGCGCGGCGCTTTCGACGGTAAGATTATTATCCCCAGTTCGTCGCCAAGCGTGCCGGAGAGCTCACTACTGAATCGAACAGCCGACTTTATAGCGTCCTCGAGGTCAATCATTTAAGGCTGCATCCCGCAAACGTGGACGACAATGCCAGATAGCGCTCTTCAAGTGAAGGCTCTGGCTCAACGCTCCCACTTCATGCGCGCAAGGCGAGTGTCCGCCGCGAACGTCCCGCGTGAGAACTCGTAACGCTCGGTTGGAAATTCGCGAAGCGCCTGTACGCCGAA
>JASLHV010000201.1 GCA_030153205.1 Roseiarcus sp.
GTGGCGCGTTTCGAGCGCTGGCGGCTTGGACCGCGCGGCCATAGCGCGATCCTGGTCCAGATGATTTTTGGCGAGTACAATAAGCCGTTTCGCCCGGCGCGGACCGATTTCGACTGGTTGTCGCGCGATCCTGCTGAGGTCGACAAATATATCGCTGATCCGCTTTGCGGCTTTCCCTTCACCACTCAGCTCGCGATCGACCTCCTCGACGCGCTTGGCCCCATCGCGCAAGACGCGACGATCGCGCGCGTTCCCAAGGCGCTGCCTCTCTACATATTCAGCGGCGCGCGCGATCCTGTCGGCGCCAATTTACAGGGGCTTATCGACGCTTATCGCCGCGCAGGCCTCGAGACGGCGGCGAAAATCTATCCCGACGCGCGCCATGAGACGCTCAACGAGATCAATCGCGATGACGTTACGGCGGACTTGATTGCTTGGCTCAACAAAGTGGTTGGCTGAGGCGGTCGCGCTGGAGACCACAAAAGCAAAGGGAGATGTTTCATGATCGTTCGCGAATGGCGCGGTTGGACCAAACGCGATAATGCTGAAGACTATCCAGAGCATTTTCGGTCGCGGGTCGCGCCAGAATTGAAAGCGCTATCGGGCTTTCTCAGTGCAGAGCTCTGCCGTCGTGTGACCAGCGATCGTGTCGAATTCGTCGTTCTCTCGCGCTGGCGATCGCTTGATGCGATCCGCGCATTCGCTGGCGACGATATTGGCAGAGCCGTCGTCGAGCCAGGCGCGATCGCGGCGCTCGAGGGCTTCGACGAAAGCGTACGTCACTATGAAGAGATCGACACGGTCTTGCCCTGACTGCAAACAAAAAAATCGGCGACCGTCTTAAGGGACGGTCGCCGACCGATGAGCACGGAGCACTCATGCAAACAGACGTTGAGCTTACTCGGTCTCCGTCGCCTGGTTCAGGCGAGAGAAACGTTGAGCCGAAACGGCGGCCGAACGCTTCGCGGAATATCCTTTGTCAACTCACCGCCTGGATTTGGGTGGCGAGAGCAGTCACTTGAGATTGCTTGCGACTTCCGTGAATACCTGTTTCAACTGATTTCCGACGGAGGTCACAGCCGTGATGATCACGACGGCAATCAAGGAAGCGATGAGGCCGTATTCGATAGCCGTCGCGCCCGATTCGTCGCTTGTGAATTTCTTAAACAACGCGTTCATGACAAATACACTCCTTTAGAACCTCAGGTCAGGCGCCGCCCTCCCTTTCACACCCGCAGAATGACCCTTTCGCGTTTCCACATATTTAATTCGATCTTATAATTCACTCAGATGCTGAGGAAATTCGCGCTATTCGCAACTTGCTGAAAATCCTTCAGCCATAACCCGCGCGGAAAAAATACATAAATATCAATATCCTAGAGTATATCGGCTTCTTGCGGCGGGACCTCTACCTTGCGTTTGCCAGATTTTCATCGTGGTTTTGATTTAGTAAAAGGCGGTGAGGATAGACGCAAAAGCTCCGCTCAATCGCGGCTCTTATGGCCCTTCACTCGAGCTTCGCGGCATTTCGCTAACATCGAAGGCGGGTTGTTTTTGGCGCGGACGCGCCGATCGCGACGCGGTGTTTGAGCGACACAGCGCGACTAATTCAATGCGATCGGCGACCCTCGCATGAAAAGGTCGCCGATCGTTGTTATCGAAAGGTCGATGGCTGTGACCACGCCCTCGCGCAATGTAGTACGCCGCCCCAACCGGCGCGGCTCACATGGATTATTTGATATTGCTTGCGACTTCGCTGAAGACGTTGCTCATGTTAGTGCCCACGGTCGTGATTGCGCCTATGATTACGACGGCGATAAGCGAGGCGATAAGGCCGTATTCAATGGCAGTCGCGCCCGAATCCTCGCGCAAAAGTTTTTTGAACAATACTTTCATGTCCATCAATCCCGATGTTAACATTGCATTAAGCAAGCGACCCTCCCTTCGCCACACGACAAATGTCATTTCCTTCTTTCCACATGTTTAATTGGATTTTTTGGATCGTTTGCAACGGCGTGACACACCGCCGCAGGCCAGCTCATTCAGCGACGCGGGTTTTTGCGCTGCAAAGAACTGTTGCTTGTAAAGCTTAGAACTTATGCACGATACCTGATGCGGGACGCTATTGGGACAATGGCGCTTGTATTGTCAGGCCGAAACCGGTTGGGGAGTGTTGGACGCATATCGCTGAAGCGATGGCGCAGTCGCCGGCCTACGCAACGGCTTCAGACCGTTCGCGGCGCGAGCCGATCAGCGCCTTATTTTATCTGTCATTTTTCCGCTCTAGAAACGAGCCCAACATCTCGGTTTGACGCATGGGCACGTTCATGAAAATCGCTGACGTCCGCAAAAACGCTTATTCAATGCCTCTGACTAATCCGTCGTATCCGCCCGGCCCCTACCGCTTCTACAGTCGCGAGTACATGATTATCGCTTATCGGACCGATCCGGACGCCTTGCGCGCCGTCGTACCGGAGCCTCTCGAAATCATCGACCCGATCGTCAAGTGGGAGTTCATCCGCATGCCGGATTCGACCGGCTTCGGCGACTACACGGAATGTGGACAGGTCATCCCAGTGACCTTCATGGGCGAAAAAGGCGCTTACGTTCATTCGATGTATCTCGACGACGAGTCGCCGATCGCCGGCGGCCGCGAAATCTGGGGCTTTCCGAAAAAGCTCGCTTCGCCCCAATTGCGACACGAGAACGAAGTGCTGGTTGGCGAATTGCACTATGGCGCCGTGCGCTGCGCGATCGGAACCATGGGCTACAAGCATAAGATACTGCCGGCTGATCCGATCATGCGCGCGCTTGATGAGCCGAACTACGTGCTCAAGATCATTCCCCATGTCGACGGAACGCCCCGCATCTGCGAGATCGTGCGCTACCATCTGCAGGATGTCGAGTTCAAAGGCGCCTGGAGCGGTCCGGCGGCGCTCGAACTCTTCCATCATGCGCTCGCCGACGTCGCGCGCCTGCCGGTCCTCGAAATCCTCTCCGGAACGCATTTCATCGCCGACCTGACTCTCGGCCTTGGCGAAGTCGTGTATGACTATCTCGACGAGGCGGCAATGGCGACACGGTATCCGATTTCGCATGCGCTCGAGCCGGCCAAGTGAGCGGCGCAGAGCGTATGGCGCGACGCACGTCGCGTCCGGCTGGCGACATCTCTCAGATTGCGGAGCGATATGACCGTGTGGCCCTGGTGCTGCAGGGCGGCGGCGCCCTTGGCGCGTACCAAGTCGGCGTCTATGAGGCCCTTGCCCAGGCGAAATGCGAGCCGAACTGGATTTCCGGCGTTTCGATTGGCGCGATCAATTCCGCGCTCATCGCCGGCAATCCGCCCGAGCGACGTTTGGCGCGCCTCGAAGAATTCTGGTCGATGATCTCGGCGCGGAAAATCTGGCACTACACGCCGGACGGCGATTTCTACCGCGACCTGCGCAACCAGACGAGCGCGATGATGGCCATGGCGCTCGGACAGCCCGGCTTCTTCAAGCCGCGTACGCTGAACCCCTGGCTCCAGCCCATCGGGTCCGAGCACGCGCTGAGCTTCTATGACACGGCGGAGCTGAAGCAGAGCCTCGAGAGACTCTGCGACTTCGATCTTATCAACAACGGCCAGCGGCGCCTCAGCGTCGGCGCGGTCAATGTCCGCACTGGCAATTTTGTCTATTTCGACTCGCAGAAGCAGCGCATCGAGCCCGAGCACATCATGGCTTCCGGCGCCTTGCCGCCGGCGCTGCCGGCGGTGAAGATCGAAGGCGAATATTATTGGGACGGCGGCATCGTCTCCAATACGCCGCTGCAGTACCTTCTTGATCAGGAAGAACATCAATCATCGCTGGTCTTCCAGGTCGACCTCTTCAGCGCTCGCGGCGCCCTGCCCCGCTCGATGGCGGACGTGCTCGCGCGCCACAAGGACATCACTTATTCAAGCCGGACGCGACAGAACACAGACACCTATGCAAGGGTGCACAAGTTGAAATTGAAACTCGTCGATGCGCTGAAGCGCGTGCCAGCCGATCAGCGCAAGCCTGAAGAAAACGCGCTCATCCAGGAGTTCGAGAAGGCCAGTCTCGTCAACATCGTCCACCTGATCTACCAGCATAAGGAATACGAAGGTCAGGCGAAAGACTATGACTTCTCGGGAACGTCAATGCGCGAGCATTGGGAGTCGGGATACGAGGATACGCTGCGCACGTTGCGCCACCCGGAGTGGCTAATGCGCTCGCAGATCATGGACGGCGTTTCGATCCACGATTTGCATCGCGAAGACCCGACATGAGGTCACCCGGCGATAAGGACCGGCAGTTCCGATAAAGTAGCGATCGTGCGATCAGGGTTGCCAGGCAACCGCTCCTGTGGCTGTCCGTAACGGTTGCACCAGACGACCCTCATGCCGAAAGCCGAGGCGGCATAGGCGTCCCAGCCGTTCGAGGATTGGAAAGAAATCGCGGTCGCCGGCAGGCTGAGGCGATCGAGCGCAAGTTGATACACTTTTGGGTGCGGCTTGAAGGCGCCGACTTCTTCGACGGAAAGCACAGACTCGAACAAGCCCTTCAGGCCAGCGTTCTCCACCAAGGACTCGAGCATAGACGGCGTCCCATTCGAAAGGATCGCCAAACGCGCGCCAGTGGTCTTGAGTTGGCGCAGGACGCTCGGGACTTCCGGAAAAGCGTCCAGGCGGAGATAGCGCGCCATCAAGCGTTCGCGCAAGGCGTGCGAGTCAACTTGGAACGCCGCGAGCGCGAAATCCAATGCATCGCCGGTTACGGTCCAAAAGTCTTTATGCCGCCCCTGGACGGCGAGCAGCCATGTCGTCTGCAGTTGTTTGTCGCGCCAGAGCGCGATGAAGGAGCGCGCGCGGTCGCCGAGCGCCTCGCGGCAGTCTTCCGCAACCGAAGCGAAATCGAAAAGCGTGCCATATGCGTCAAAGACACAGGCTTGGACGCCTTGGAGCGGACTTGTCATGGTCGGCCTTTGAAATTTGCGCTCTCGACAGCAAGTGATCGAACGAAGTTACGACAGACCGGGTCCGCAAGCCACCGGCGCCCAGCGTGGTCAAGCCGCCGCTATTGCGCGGCTTTGGAGCCAATGTGCTCGGCGAGAAACTGCCCGACACGATTGCGTGCGTTCTCGCGCACTTGCGGATTTGTACCCTCGATAGGCGCCCATCCACCTTTGCGATAGTTTTCGACGGTATGGATCGGCGTGTCCGGCGCGTCGAAACTATGGTACGCGCCCGGATAGATCTGAAACATCACCGGCGCATGGCGGCCCTGCGCGCCACGCAGAAACGCTTCACAGGGTTTCTCGGGGGTCCAATTGTCGTCCGCGCCCTGAAGCAGAAGAGGAATCTCGTGTTCCCAACTGTCAGGCGGCGCGTCAACGTGTTCCGGCTATCGCCGCAGCGCTTCGACGCCTGGCAGCGCCTTCCCTTCCATCCACTCGAGAAAAGCGCCGCCCGCGGTCGAAACATACGTAAAGTCATCGGCAACGCCGGCAGCATTGAGCGCGGCCACCGTATCGCCGCCGCCAGCCACCGAGACGAGCTTGTGCGCCTTGGTGCGTTCAGCCACAAATCGAGCAAGCGCCATCGTGCCGCGATCGAAACCGGCGAGTTCAAACGCGCCGAGCGGCCCGTTCCAAACCACCGTCGCTGCTTCGTTCAGCGAGGCCTTGACGCGGTCGATCGAGAGTTGGCCAATATCGAGCATCATGCCGCCTGCGGGAATAGCGTCTACGCCATAATCATGCGACGGAGCATTGGCGGCGAAATGCGCCGAAACGATCGCGTCGACAGGCAAGATAATGGCGCAGCGCGTCTCTTGCGCTTTGGCGAGAATTTCGCGGGCGGTCGGGGCGAGATCCTTCTCGCAAAGCGATTTGCCGACCTCGTACCCTTGCGCATGAAGAAAAGTATTCGCCATGCCGCCGCCGATCACGAGCGCATCGACCTTTGCGACGAGATTGCCAAGGAGATCGAGCTTGGTCGAAACCTTCGCGCCGCCGACAATGGCGACCAGGGGGCGTTTCGGGGTCTCAAGCGCCTTGGCGAGCGCTTCGAGCTCCGCCTGCATCGCACGTCCCGCATAGGCCGGGAGATGATGCGCGAGGCCCTCGGTCGAGGCGTGAGCGCGATGCGCGGCTGAGAACGCGTCGTTGACGTAGAGATCGCCGAGCTTGGCGAGTTCGGTCACGAAAGGGGGATCGTTCTTCTCTTCGCCTTTGTGGAAACGCGTGTTCTCGAGAAGAACCACGTCGCCATCCTTCATGGCGGCGATCGCTTTGGCGGCGGCTTCGCCGACGCAGTCGGAAGCGAAGGCGACCGGCTGTTTCAACAATTCGGCGACCGCGGCTGCGACTGGCTTCAACGAATTCGCTTCATCCGGACCACCTTTCGGACGGCCAAAATGGGCGAGTAAAATCGCCTTCCCACCCTTATGCGATATTTCATGAATTGTGGGCAGCACGCGCTCGATACGAGTTGCGTCCGTCACACGCCCATGCTCCGTCGGCACGTTGAGATCGACGCGAAGGAGAACACGCTTTCCCGCGAGAGAAGCGTCGTCGAGGGTGCGAAACGCGGTCATGACAAGCGCCTCTCTTTGTCTGTGCGCGTGAACAGCGGCGGATAGTCCAAAACCAAGCCCTCCGGATCGACCACAATATCGGCGTCGAAAGATCCGTCTGCCGCTTCATAGCGAAAACGACGGCCCGTCTCCAGGCAGCAATAACGTTGTCCGTCCCGCAGTGGTTCAAGCGTGTCGAACGGCACATAGAGCATTTCGAGCGGCACGACGCCGTCCCGAGGTTGGATGTCGAGGCGGCGGATAGGCAGCGTATTCGTCAGCGGACTACCTGAGAGATCAATATCGATACAGCCGTCGAAGGTCGGAATTCCGACGCCGTCCTCGCCGGTCCAATGGCCCTCGCCATCGGACGTCAGGCTTAGCGATCGCCCATCCGTCATTGAAAGGTCGAGTTGTCGAACCCGCCACCGGGAGTCGCAGACGAGCGTATAAGTCGCGCCGTAAGCCACGCCTTCCCGCTCGCCGATCGAAACGCTCGTCGCAACGATATCGTCTCCTCGCAACGCGATCGTGAGATGCTCGACGCCATCCCAACTCATTGCGCGCCAGCGCAAGGAGCGAGGTGTGAGAGGGCGAAACGAGCCCATCGACTCGGCGTCAGATCACCTTGCTCATCGCCACGGCCGTGTCAGCCATGCGGTTCGAGAAGCCCCATTCATTATCGTACCAGGAGAGAACGCGCACGAATGTGCCGTCGATCACCTTGGTTTGATCGAGATGGAATACAGACGAATGGCTGTCGTGATTGAAGTCCGACGAGACATTGGGCTGATCGGTGTAGCCGAGAATACCCTTCAACTGCTGCGCCGCCGCGGACTTGATCGCCGCGTTGATCTCGTCCGGCGAGGTCGCCCGTTTGGCGACGAATTTGAAGTCGACGACCGAGACATTCGGCGTCGGCACCCGTATCGCCGAGCCGTCGAGTTTGCCCTTCAGCTCAGGCAAAACGAGACCGACGGCCTTGGCGGCGCCGGTCGTCGTCGGGATCATCGACAACGCCGCGCCACGGGCGCGGTAAAGATCCTTATGCAACGTGTCCAATGTCGGCTGGTCGCCGGTGTAGGAATGGATCGTCGTCATGAAGCCGTGATCAATGCCGATCGCGTCATTCAGCACTTTGGCGACCGGAGCCAAGCAATTGGTCGTGCAAGAGGCGTTCGAGATGACCAAGTGATCCTTGGTCAGCTTGTCGTGATTGACGCCATAGACGACGGTGAGATCTGCCCCGTCCGCCGGCGCGGAGACGATGACGCGTTTCGCGCCAGCGGTCAGATGCGCTGCGGCCTTGTCGCGCGCCGTGAAAATTCCCGTGCATTCGAGCGCGATATCGATGCCCAGATCCTTGTGCGGCAGTTGCGCCGGGTCCTTTACCGCCGTCACTCGGATCTTGCCGGAGCCGACGTTAATCGCGTCGCCGTCGACCGTGACTTCATGCGGAAAGCGGCCGTGGACGCTGTCGAAACGCAGCAGATGTGCATTGGTCTGGACCGGGCCGAGATCGTTGATGGCGACGACCTCAATGTCTTTGCGGCCGGACTCGAAAATGGCGCGCAAAATATTGCGGCCAATGCGCCCAAAGCCGTTGATCGCCACTCTTACCGCCATCGTCGTCTCCTTGGGACTTCAAACCCGC
>JASLHV010000222.1 GCA_030153205.1 Roseiarcus sp.
CCATTGTTCACATTGCCGGCCTTCGCGTGGGCGCCCTTGACGCGCCTCACGTAATGGGCCCCTAGCTCCGCCGCGAGATCGCGCACCCAGTCGCGGGCGCCGTCGTCGAGGACCCAGACTCGCAAATCACGATGATCGATCGCCTTCGCGCCGACGATAGTACGTTCCAGAATTTGAAGCGGTTCGTTGTAAGTCGCGATGAAGACGTCGACTGGCGCATCGGTTATCTCGGCCGGCGCGCGCGCCGGCGGCTCACGATGCTTGTGACGGGACATGAAGAGGAGAACCGTTGTCGAACTCACGATCGACATCGTCTCGAAGGCGAAGAAAATCCAGGCCCAAGCTTGCTGATAGTCGTTCTGGTGAACGGGCATCGAATATTCGAAACGCCACCAGATGTAACGAAGCGAGACAAACACG
Organism: Roseiarcus sp.; assembly: GCA_030153205.1. Classification (GTDB taxonomy): domain Bacteria; phylum Pseudomonadota; class Alphaproteobacteria; order Rhizobiales; family Beijerinckiaceae; genus Roseiarcus. The sequence continues at coordinate 421 of JASLHV010000222.1, forward strand.
CAGAGAGCCGCGCAGAGCGCCCTCACCAGGCGCGGATTGAGCTCTCGGAATTGGACGAGCGCGATCAGCAGCCCGACGCTCAACAGGAGCGGGCCAAGGGTGATCAGATTGGGCATCGCCATTAGCTGAAGCGATTGAAGAGGCGCGACAGAAGGCCTGGCCCGTTCGAGGGGAGCAGCACCCGCGCCGTGCGGCCGACCGGACAATCGCCGTCGCCGCTTGGCGTCATTTGGATGCGCACGGTCGCCGTCGCGCCCTGCTGGACGAAGGGTACGGCGGCGAGGTTCTGATCGCCGCCCGTTGCATCGCCGGTCACTGAGGCGACCACTCCATGGCGTTTGATCGTGTCGCCGGAGAGACGGAACTCCGCGTCGCTGCCAATCTCGATGTCGGGCACACGATTTTGCGGCACTTGCGCGATGATGAAGGCGGCGTCGCAATCGACGATCTGCACAACCGGCGAGCCGGCGCCGATATGTTCGCCGGCCTGTGCGTTGATTTTCCACACGACGCCGGACGCCGGCGCCACCATCGAGGCGGCTCGCAATCTTTCGATACGCGCGGCCTCGCTGTCGAGCCGGGCCGACGTCTCGTTGATGTCGGCGGCGGTCAAGGCCCTTTGCTGCGCGATATCGGCGTCGCGAAGAGCGATTTCATCGGCGCGTTGGCGCGAATAAGCGACATCGTTTGAGCCGGGCTCGGAGACGACGCCGTTTTTCACCGCCGCAAGTTGCGCGCGAAGGGAATCGAGCTTGCCGCCCTGCGCCGCCGCTTCATGCGAGGCGACGTCGAAATCCGATCGCGCTTTATCGAGATCGGCGATGGAGATGTAACCGCTCTCGGCGAGCGCGTTGCGACGATTGAGCCCGCGCTCGAATTCGTCGCGGCGGGCCGCCAAGGCGGCAAGGGCGCCCTCGGCCTCGACGACAGAGCCTTGCAGCCGCGCCGCGCTGGCCTCGACATAGGCCTCGGATCGCCGCTCCAGTTCGACGCGTAGAGTCTTTAAGGCGTCCTGCTCCGTCTCGAGCGCGGCGAGATGCGCGCGGGCTTGCGTCAGATGCTCGCGAAGGTCGATGAGCCTTTGATCGTCGACGCGAATATTATTGACTTCGGCGAGCGTCGCGCCGCGCTGGACTTTGTCGCCGATCCGCAGCGCCGCGCTGCCGACGACGCCGTCGATCGGCGTTCGCAAGGCGATGGCGTAGGCGGAGACAACCGCGTTGTCCGTCGCAATGGCGATCTGATCGGCGATCATCGCGTAAGCGCCGATCGCCAGAACGGAAACCGCGCCGCCGATCTTGAGAAGACGCGACCACGAAATCTCGAAGTGAAGTCCAGCGGTCGCCTGTCCGGGAAGGGCTGCCGCCCGCGCTTGACGCTCAAAGGAAATGCTCATCGTCGCCCCGTCGCTCTTTTTTATTTTCCTATGCGTAAGGGCATAGAGGGCCGAAGATGAAGAGTGTTTAAATGCCGCGTTGTCTTTCGAATCTAAGTAAAAATTGGCTTATACGAAGTCGAATATCGGGTTAATTTTTGTAAAACACAATGAGAAGCATTAGAACGAACAATAGTCGCGACGTAACTCATAAGGTAGCTTGCGGACGAGCGCTCAGACGACCTGCTTCGCAACGACGCTTCGCCTGTAGAGGGAAAACGCCGCGGCGATCGAGCAGGCCGCGGCAAGCGATAGCCACAAGGCCGGCGCCGCCGCATCGCCCAATTGTTTGATCAGCATTTTCGACACGAAGGGCGTCGCCGTGCCGAAAAGCGCGGCGGCGAGAGAATATGCAAGCGCAAAGCAGGAGGCGCGTACCTCGGGCGGCACAACCTCCGTCAAAGCCGCGACCATCGCGCCGTTGTAAACGCCATAGCCGAGCGCAAACAACATTTCGACCGCGATCAGTTTCCCAAAACTCGGCTCGCGCGCGAGCCACGAAAGAGCAGGGTACGCCGCAAGCAGAATGAGAACGCCCATGGCGATGAGCACGGGCTGACGTCCGATCCGGTCTGAAATGGCGCCGCCGATCGGCAACCAGCAGAAATTTGCGACCGCGACGATCAAAGTCACGAGCAGCGCGTCGCTCTCGCTGAGCTTCAAGGTTTTGCCGAAATCCGGCGTGTAAACCGTGATGAAATAGAAGGACACCGTGGTCAGCATCACCATCAACATGCCTTGGACCACGATCGGCCAGTTCAGGGCGAGCGATGCATAGATTTCCGAAGGGGTCGGATGATGCTTCTTGGCAAGGAACTCCGGCGTTTCCTGCAATGAGCGGCGCAAAAGGAAGATCAGCGGCACGATCAAACAGCCAACCGCGAATGGAATGCGCCAACCCCAGGCGCTGATCTCTTCGGGGAGGAGGGTGCGGTTGATCGTATAGCCGATCAGGGCGCCGACGAAGACGGCGACTTGCTGGCTGGCGGATTGAAATGAAGTGACGAAGCCTTTTGAGCCGGGCTTGGCGATCTCGGCCAGATAGACGGAGACGCCGCCGAGTTCGACGCCCGCTGAGAAGCCTTGCAGCAAGCGTCCTGCGACCACGATGATTGGCGCGGCCAGTCCAATCGCCGCATAGGTCGGCGTGACGGCGATGATGACGGTTCCGACGGCCATGATCGCCAGCGTCACGATCAGCCCCTTTCGTCGCCCCACGCTGTCGACATAAGCGCCGAGATAGATCGCGCCGAGCGGACGCATCAGCGCGCCGACCCAAAAAACGATGAAAGCGATCGACGTATCGAGGAATTCATTGCCGGTCGCAAAGAAGGCTTTGCCGATCGGCGCCGCATAGATGCCGAACAGAAAGAAATCGAACATTTCGAGGAAATTGCCGCCGGTCGCTCGCAACACCGCGCCGAATTTCGAAGGCGAATGATCGTTTTGCGGCATAGCGGGCGCTCCTCCGTGTCAGGCAATGAATTTTTCGCCAATGAATTTTTCTGCTTTGTAACGCAAGATTTTCCGCAATCAAATTGGGGCAGGCCCATCAATGCGCGACCGCCCAAGCCATCGCTTCGTCAAGGCGATCATTGCCCCAGAAAAGTTCGCCATCGGAGGTTACGAAACTCGGCGCGCCGAAGATGTCGAGCCGCTGCGCTTCTTCGGTCTCAGCGCGCAAAGCTTGTTTGACTGAATCGCTGGTCGCACCGGCAAGCGTCTCTTGCGGCAGGCCGAGCGCGGAAAGCACGGCGTTCAGCGTTGCGGCCTCATCAATTCTCGCCCCTTCGCCGAACTCGGCGGCAAAGACGGCTTTGACGAAGGCGGCGCGGTCGTGCGGCGAAAGCGCAAGCGTACAACGCGCCGCCAAAAGCGAATTCTGTGGAAAGGGGTCCGGCGGCCGGAGCGGAAGGTTGAGACGTTTGCATATGCGCTCCATATCGCGCCACATGTATCGTCCCTTTCGCGGATACAGATTGAAGGGCGAATTGTTCCAG
>JASLHV010000295.1 GCA_030153205.1 Roseiarcus sp.
CGCTCGATCGCATGCAAGGGGCGCCCGCAATGCGGACAGATGTTCAATGACGCATCCGCTGAGGGATGATGATGACGGGCGCGCTCGCGGCGCAACTTCAGTTGATCCAGGAAACTGACCGTTATGAGACCCGAGAACAAAGCGAGCGTACCAATGCCAATGATCGAGATGACGCCGCCAAGCGTTTTTCCGGCGACCGTTTCCGGCACCATATCGCCATAACCGACCGTCGTAAGCGTCTCGATCGCCCACCACATCGCGGCTGGAATCGAGGTGAAGACGGTCGGCTGCTCGCCGCCCTCGATCATATACATCAGGGCGCCGCTGATCGTGACGGTAAGCGATATAATGAAGATAAGGGCGCTGATCATTTGCGCCTCTTCGCGCAACACGGCCCAAATCAGGCTGAAGACTGATGAATGGCGCGTCAGCTTGAGCATGCGCAACAAGCGTAAGAGACGAAGCACGCGCAAGTCGCCTGCGCCAATCAGACCGAGCGCCGCCGGCAGAATCGAGATCAAGTCGATGACGGCGAAAAAGCTGCGCATGTAGCGCAGCCGTCCATAGACGGGATCGCGAAAAGCGCCGTTGTGCACATCGACGGCCGTCCAGACGCGGAGCACATATTCAACAGTGAAAATCGCAGTGGCTATGCGCTCAATTTCGACGAAAACATCAAGATACTTCACGTCGATCGACTCGACGGATTCCAAGACGATCGTCGCGACATTGACGACGATCAGTCCGGCCAGGGCGGCGTTGAAAATTCGTCTCGCCGCCGCCCCTTTAGATGTATGCGACGCATCGTCGTCGAATATCACAGCCAAGCGTCGACGCAGCGCCGTCATGCTGCTTTCGGCCATGCAACCTCATCCCCCTCGCCTGGCGATCAGCCTAGGCAAGGCGGATGACGCGATTGTAACGCTAGCGGCGTCGCGACTTTGCTAGCCCTTGTGGCCGGGCGGCTCGATATGGCCGCCAAAGCCCTTGCGCATGGCCGAGATGATTTTCTCCGCGAAAGTATGATCTTGGCGCGAACGGAAGCGGGTATAGAGCGCCGCGGATAGAACCTCGGCAGGAACCGCCTCGTTGATCGCGGCCATCAAAGTCCAGCGACCTTCGCCGGAATCCTCGACAAAGCCGGAATAGGAATCGAGGCCGTCCTCATGAGCGAGCGCCGACGCGGTCAGGTCGAGGAGCCAGGAAGTCACGACGCTGCCGCGCCGCCAGACTTCCGCGATGTCCGCCATGTTCAGTGAGAAGCGATGCTCGGCAGGCAGCGACTGGGCATCGGCGTGACGCAGGATGTCGAAGCCTTCAGCATAGGCCTGCATCATGCCGTATTCGATTCCGTTATGGACCATCTTGACGAAATGCCCAGCCCCGCAGGGGCCGGCATGCAGATAGCCCTCCTCGACGCGCGAATCTTTTCCATCGCGGTTCGGCGTTGGCGAGATCGAACCGCGTCCTGGCGCCAGAGCCTTGAACAAGGGATCGAGACGGCGGACGACATCGGTTTCGCCGCCAATCATCATGCAATAGCCGCGCTCCAAGCCCCAGACGCCGCCGCTCGTGCCGACGTCGAGATAATGAAGCCCTTTTTTGGCGAGGTCCGCGCCGCGGCGGATATCGTCCTGCCAAAAGGAATTGCCGCCGTCGATGACGACGTCGTCCTTGGCGAGCAAAGTCGTCAAAGTTTCGATCGTCTGTTCGGTCGGTCCGCCCGCAGGGAGCATGACCCAAATGGCGCGCGGCGCGTCAAGCGCCTTGACGAGATCGGCGAGAGAAGAGACCGCGGTAGCGCCTTCAGCGGCCAGCGCCTGGCCAGGTTTGGGGTCGCGATCATAGACCACGCAGGAATGACCGTTCCGCATCAGTCGGCGCACAATATTTGCGCCCATTCGCCCCAAGCCGATCATTCCTAATTGCATGCGTCCTCTCCTTTGTTCGCCCTCCCCAAGGCTTACGAAATCAATCCTTGGCGCGCTCCACATAGGCGCCGTCCTCGGTCTGAATGACGACGCGCGTCCCGGTGGTGATATGCGGCGGCACCATCACGCGGGCGCCATTGGAAAGCTTGGCCGGCTTATAAGAGGAAGACGCTGTCTGCCCCTTCATTGCGGGCTCGGTTTCGGTGATCTCGAGTGTCACGCGTTGCGGCAATTGGATCGCCACGGCGACGCCATTGAACATCGACAGCATGACCTTCATGCCTTCCTGCAGCCATTGCGCCTGATCGCCGATCACGTCACCCGAGACTTGCACCTGATCATAAGTGTCCGAGTTCATAAAATGATGACCATCGCCATCCTGGTAGAGGAAGCTGAAGTCCTTGTCCTCGACAAAGGCGCGTTCGACCTGCTCGGTCGTCTTGAAACGATCGGAGACTTTGACGCCGTCGGAGATGCGGCGCATGTCGATTTGGGTGGTCGGCGTGCCTTTGCCGGGGTGGAAGCTTTCGGCCGATAGAACAACATAGAGCTGTCCGTCGTCCCGCTCGATAATGTTGCCTTTGCGAATCGAGCTAGCGATGACTTTCACGTCTTCAAATCCTTGAATACGGCCTCTCGGCCAAGAAATCCGATAGGAGGCAAGCGGCTGTCGCGTCGGCCTTGCGCTCCGGCGGCCGGCAACATACCGATTTTGCCGCCGAAGGCCAGAAGGGATCGTCCTGCTTTTGCGTCGGCTCCAGCGCCAGGAAGTCTTTTGACCGCCCCTTCGTCTTTTTGGTCCCCCGAGCGCCATGCCGACCGTCGACCGCGCCTTTTGACGCGCTCACATATCCTCGCTGCTCTCCGTCGTTTTTTTGAGGCCGAGGGCTTCATCGAGGTCGAGCCGGCGATCTTGCAGGCTTCGCCGGGCAATGAGACCCATCTTCATGGATTCTCGACGGAAATCGTTAGTCCCGGGGGCGATCGGGCGGCGGCCTTCCTCCATACTTCCCCCGAATTTGCGATGAAAAAGTTGCTCGCCGCGGGCGAGACGCGAATCTTCGCCTTTTCGCGCGTCTTCCGAAATCGCGAACGCGGCGCGCTTCACGCCCCCGAGTTTACGATGCTGGAGTGGTATCGGGTGGGCGAGCCTTACGAGCGGTTGATGGCGGATTGCGCGTCAATTTTGGCGCTCGCCGCGAAGACAGCAGGAAAGTCGCGTTCAGCATTTCGCGGCCGCGAAGTCGATCTCGCCGCCGAGCCAGAACGGATCAGCGTCAGAGACGCCTTTTTGCGCTACGCCGGGATCGATCTTTTCATCAGCCTGTCGGCCGATGGCCGGACGCCCGATCGTGATCTCCTTGCCGCTCGGGCTCGCGATAAAGGCTTGCGCGTCGCATTGGACGATACATGGTCGGACCTTTTCAGTCGGATCCTGGTCGAGAAAGTCGAGCCCAAGCTCGGCCTCGAGCGGCCGAGCATCCTGTTCGAATATCCGATATCCGAGGCGGCCCTGGCCCGTCCGCTTCCCAGCGATCCGCGCATCGCGGAGCGCTTCGAGCTTTACGCCGCCGGCGTCGAACTCGCGAACGCCTTCGCCGAACTCACCGATCCGGTCGAGCAGCGCCGCCGTTTCGAAGCGGACATGGGCGAGAAGCAACGATTGTACGGCGAAACCTATCCGATCGATGAGGACTTCATCGCCGCGCTTGGCGCCATGGCGCCGGCGAGCGGCGCTGCGCTCGGTTTCGATCGTCTTGTCATGCTCGCCTGCGGGGCGCTGCGGATCGAAGACGTACAATGGACGCCGGTCTTCGATCCCACGGAGCGCCGCGGATGAGCGCAGCCGAGGTTCTTCTCGAAAAGGCGCGGGCCGATCTCCATGAGGTCTTCGGTTTTGAGTCTTTTCGTCCCGGCCAGGAAGAGATCGTCGCCGCGGTGCTCGGCGGTGAAGACGTTATCGCCGTCATGCCGACCGGCGGCGGCAAATCGCTGCTCTACCAACTGCCGTCTATCGCGCGCGAAGGCCTGACGGTCGTCGTATCGCCGCTGATCGCCTTGATGCGCGACCAGGTCGCTCAATTGCGCGAATTGGGCGTCGCCGCAGCGGCTTTGAATTCGGCCTCCGATCCCGCCGACCGCCGAAGCGTATCGGATGCGATGCGCGAGGGGTCATTGCGCCTCCTCTATGTCGCGCCTGAACGGTTGCTGCGCGAGGATATGATTTCGTTTCTCGGGCGCGCGAAGGTCGATCTTTTCGCCATCGACGAAGCCCATTGCGTCTCGCAATGGGGGCATGATTTCCGCCCCGAGTATATGCGTTTGCGCGAAGTCTCGGAGGCGCTCGGCGGCGTGCAGACGATCGCCGTCACGGCGACGGCCGACGCGCCGACACGCGGCGAAATCGCGGCGAAACTTTTCCTGCGTCGTCCACGCGTTTTCGTGCGGTCTTTCGATCGTCCCAATCTCTTCCTCGCCATGCGCCCCAAGACCAACGCGACGCGCCAACTCATCGAGCGACTGGAGGCGCATAAAGACGAAAGCGGAATCATATATTGCGCTTCACGCCGACGCACGGAGGTTCTCGCCGAACAGCTTTCGGACCAAGGTTGGCGCGCGCTGCCTTATCACGCCGGCCTGGAGCCGGCGGCGCGCAGCAGAAATCAGGATATGTTCCTGCAAGAAGACGGCGTCGTCATTTGCGCCACCGTGGCTTTCGGCATGGGGATCGACAAGCCGGACGTTCGTTTCGTCTTTCACGCCGACCTGCCGGCTTCGATCGAGGCCTATTATCAAGAGATAGGCCGCGCCGGCCGCGACGGGCTTCCTGCTGACACGTTCACCCTCTATGGCGCTGGCGATATCGCGCTTCGCCGCCGTCAGATCGCCGAGAGCAATGCGCCAGGCGAGCGCAAACGCGTCGAGAATAAAAGACTCGACGATCTTGTCTCGCTTTGCGAAACGGCGCGTTGCCGCCGGCAAGTTCTTCTTGGTTTCTTCGGCGAGCAGGTGGAGGACTGCGGCCATTGCGACGTCTGTAAGGGCGGCGTCCGCCTGGTCGATGGTACGATCGACGCTCAAAAAGCCATATCGGCGATCCTGCGCACCTCCGGCCGGTTTTTCTTCGGCCATCTCGCCAATATCCTCTCCGGCAAGACGACCGACGCAATGACCCTGCATGGTCACGACAAGCTAAAGACGTTCGGCGTCGGCGCGAATCGGACGCCGGCCGAATGGCGCGGCGTCTATCGCCAACTGCTCTCAGCGAAGCTGTTGCTCTATGATCCGATCGACCGGGATCGCCTTGGCGTCACCGAGGAAGGCATGCGGGTCCTGCGCGGCCAGGCGACCTTCGCCCTGCGCGAGGACATTATCGGACGAAAGAAGCGTCGCGAAAAAGCGCCGACGCCTGCAGAGGCCAATGCGACGGTGCTCGCGGCGCTGAAGGCGCTGCGATTGGAGATCGCCCGTCGGCGGGCGGAGCCGGCCTATGTGATTTTCCCTGACCGCACGTTGATCGAAATGGCGTCGCGGCGGCCGAGAACGCTCGATGACCTCGCCGCCATCCATGGCGTCGGCGCCGCCAAGCTGAAGAAATACGGGGAAACGTTCTTGGCGGCGATTCACGCGGCTGAGGGGATGTAGCGAGAGCGAATCGCGGGACACGAACGGCAGTAGCCGCGCAAATTTCTGATCTTCAGAGCAGACCTCGCCAATAGCGACAGGGCGCACTTGACGCTTCGTCGCTTAATACGCCAACACAGCGCCCATGCCTGAACTCCCCGAAGTCGAAACCGTCCGCCAAGGTCTCGCCGCCGCGATGACCGGCGCGCGGATCGAGACTGTCGCGCTGGCGCGCGGCGATCTTCGCACGCCTTTCCCGGAGCGATTTGTCGAGCGTCTGGTCGGCCGCAAGGTCGAGACCCTGTCGCGGCGCGCAAAATACATCCTCGCCCATCTCGATGGCGGCGAAGCCTTGGTCATGCATCTCGGCATGTCGGGCTCGTTCCGTGTCGAAAAGGACGAGGATGTATTTTGCGCGCCGCGACAGGGTCTCGACCTTGCGGCCGACCAGACGCTCGACAAATCGCTCC
>JASLHV010000304.1 GCA_030153205.1 Roseiarcus sp.
AGCGCCTTTGCTTCCGGAGTCGAAGAGCGGCCATTGACCGCCACTCTGCCGCCCGCATCCAAAAAATGTCTCGCAATGGCGAGGCCGATTCCGCGCGTCCCGCCCGTAATGACCGCGACCTTGTCCTTGATCTCGTACATGAGTCGTTTCCTTCCTCGCAAAAAAGGTTTCTTGGGGCCGTGGCCGGCGGCCTGGTTCGAAGCGCTGGGCGAGTCGGATGATATCCGTTGACACTACTCATATTGTATGAGCAGATACATTACAACAAATAATTTTGAGCCTTTTCCCGGGAGGAATTTGAGAAATGAATATTTCCCGACGTCGTCTTCTCGTTGCGCCAGCGGCAGGATTTGCCGCGGCCTATATTGGCCGGTCGCATGCCGAGGAGCCGGCTGTAACCTTACGCGTCTCCTCCGCCATGCCTGCGGACGAGAACGCCTCACATTTCGCCGCATTCACGCAGCTCCAGCAGCAACTCAGGGAGAGCCTCGGCGGCAGGATCAAACTCGACTTTTTTCCCAATAGCCAATTGGGCAAGGAGGCGGATGTCGTCCAGCAGGTGAAGGTCGGAGCGACCGACATGCTGATCAGCGGCACATCCATCTGGGCGACCGTGACGCCTGAGCTGGGCATGCTCGATCTCGGCTATATGTTCGACAGCTTCGACCATCTCAGCCGCGCGCTTGACGCCGGCGTCAGCGATACTTTTTCGAAAATGCTCGAAGCGCGCACAGGCGCAACCTTTATGGGATGGGGATTCAATTTCGGCGCTCGCAATGTCTACGCCAAGAAACCGGTTTCGAGTTCAGCCGACCTGAAGGACTTGAAACTGCGCGTGCTGCCGACGCCAGCTTTCATTCAGACCTTCGAAGCGATGGGGGCCATCCCCACGCCGATCCCGGTGAACGAGCTTTACACCGCGCTACAGACCGGCGTGGTCGATGGCTTCGAGCATGACGCCGGCGCAACGCTCACGCAGAGATTCTATGAATTCGCCAAGAACTGCTTCCTCACCGAGCATCTGTTCAGTCCGATCGTTATCTCAATCGGCAAGCGCAACCTCGCCAAAATCCCCGACGACATTCGGCCGACCTTCCTGAAGGTCGGCGCGGAAGCGTTCAAAAGCGAGCGCGCCATCGCCGTAACGAAGGCGAAGTCCTTGATGGAGGAACTGGAGAAACTAGGAGTCGTGGTCAGGCCCGTGGCGCCCGACGACCGCAAGGCCATGCAGGCGAAAGTCGCAGAACTCCTCTACAAACCGTTCTATGAAAAATATTCTGCGACCAAGCCAATCTTCGAGATGATCGCGGCCGCGCGCGCCGGCTGACCTCAATCGCTGGCCTGCCAGCCGGGCTGCGGAATTCGCGGAGGGTTCGATGAACACGGCTCGTGCCGAAGCGTCAGCGGCGCCCTATAGGGTTGACCGTCCTCTCGGGAGGCTTCTTGTCTTTTTATTGAAGGTCACGGAGTACCTCGCCGCCGCAATCCTCGCGGTGGACGTCGCCATCGTCTTCATTTCGGTCATTTGTCGCTACTTCCTCCATCGTCCGCTCGAGTGGACCGAGGAAATCGCCAGTGCGCTGATGGTTGGATTGGTGTTCCTTGGCGCCGCGACAGTTATCGCACGCCGCGGCCACGCCAGCCTCGAGGCGGCGCGCGGCCTGTTTCCAGAAAGCTGGCGCGGCCCGTTGGACTATATTTGCCGCTGGACCATGGTCGGCGTATCGGCGGCGCTATTGATCTCCGGCTTTGGTCTCTTGCAGGACTCGCAAGGGCAGACAACGCCGCTCGGCTTCACACAAGGCATTTTCACCTACCCGCTGGTGGTCGGAAGCGCGCTCATGGTGGTTTTCAGCTTCGCCAGCGCCGTCGAAGGCCCGCGGTCCGCCGTCTGCGCCACGCTGATCGGTCTTGGCGCAGCGCTCGGCGCCCTTTACGGATGGGACGCGCTTGCGCCGGCCTTCGCGATCCCGCCCGGCGTGATGTTGATCATCGGATTCGTCGTGGCGCTGGTCATCGGCATGCCGATCGCCTTCGCGCTCGGCTTCGCATCCCTACTCTATTTCCTCTTCGCGCCGAATATGCCGATGCTGGTTTATTCTCAGCAAGTGATGGCGGGCGCGAGCCAGTTCGTACTGCTGGCCATTCCATTCTTCATCCTTGCCGGCCTTGCGATGGAGGCCAACGGGATGTCGACGCGGTTGATCGAACTCCTGGTGCGGCTGATCGGCAGGATGCGCGGCGGACTCAATGTCATCATGATTGTCGCCACCGCCTTCTTTTCCGGCATTTCCGGGTCGAAGCTTGCGGATATCGCGGCCGTGGGCTCTATCCTGATGCCGGCGATCCGTCGTACGCGCCAGGATCCGAACGACGCCGCCGGACTTTTGGCCAGCACCGCGGTGATGTCGGAGACCATACCGCCGTGCGTCAACGTGATCATCTTCGGCTTTGTCGCCAATGTCTCCATCGGCGGCCTCTTTCTCGCTGGATTGATTCCAGCGGGGGTGCTCGCGGTTGCGCTCGTCGCTGTCGCAATCTGGTTCGGTACGCGGGTCAATCCCGACGAGGCCTTTGAAAACCGCCGATCCCTGTGGCGCCTGGTCGGCGGCTCGCTGGTCGCTTTGTTGATGGTGCTGATGATCGGCCGCGGCGTCACTTCAGGCGTCGCCACTTCGACCGAGGTTTCGGCCTTCGCTGTCGTCTATGCTCTCGTCATCGGCGGCCTCGCGTTCCGCGAACTCACGCTGGCGAAGATCGTCGAACTTTTCGTGCGCGCCGCGGCGATGACCGGCGCGACGCTGTTCATCGTCGCGGCCGCGTCGAGCCTGTCCTTCGCGCTGGCGATAGAGCAAATCCCGCAATCATTGGCGACGGGACTGGTGGCGCTCGGCCAGTCCTATGGCAAAGACATGTTCCTGGTCGTCGCTGTCCTGCTTATGATTGTGTTCGGCGCGGTATTGGAAGGCGCGCCCGCGCTGATCATTTTCGGACCTCTGTTGACGCCGATCGCGGTACAACTCGGCGTCAATCCGCTGCATTTTGGAACGGTCGTCGTGGTCGCCATGGGGCTTGGTCTGTTTTCGCCGCCGATCGGCCTCGGTCTTTTCGCGACTTGCACGATCACCGGAACCGAAATGCCCAATGTCGTGCGGCCGATGCTCAAATATCTGGCCGTTCTCTTCGCGGCGCTGATGTTGCTGGTCTTTGTCCCAGAATTTTCACTTTGGCTGCCGCGGCGGTTCGGTTTTCAGTGAATAGGTGGTCTTTCAAAAGCGCTTTTGCGCGGATGCAAATTGCTTTCACCGGCCTATGCCGCGTGATATGGGACGGTTCTGTCAAGGAATTGAGTGATTTGGTCGAGCAAGAACGATCTGAACTTCCGGCTGAAGCGGCGATATTTTCAGGCCCCGTCGCCCCGGTTCGAAACGTTCAGGGCCAGATCATCGAACGTATCGGCTTGGCGATCGTGCGCGGCGACATCGCGCCCGGAGACCCTCTGCCGTCCGAGGTACGGCTTTGCGAGATACTCGGCGTAAGCCGGACGGTTGTTCGCGAGGCGGTTCGTGGATTAGTCGCCAAGGGAATCGTCGACGCCAAGGCCCGGCGGGGGACGCAGGTGCGCGATCCCTCCCATTGGAACCATCTTGATCCGGACGTGCTGCGCTGGCGTGTCGAGACGACCGACACGGAGACCTATCTCAAGAAGATGTTCCAGCTCAGGCGGGCAACGGAGCCGGAAGCCAGCGCGCTGGCGGCGGTGGAAGCCAATGAAGAGGATCACGTCCAGCTCTCGCGCGACTTTCAGGCCATGGTCGACGCCGGCGGCGATAACGCCGCTTGGGTAGAAGCCGATCTTGCTTTCCACAAGTCGATCTATCTTGCGACGCATAACGAGTTTTTCTGGCCGATCGGGCAATTGTTCAGTTTCGGCCTCAAACAGATGTTCGCGATCGCCGCGCTCGGCTCGCATCGTCCCCGCGCCATTGTCGAGCATCAGAACCTGGTCGACGCCATCCTGGCGCGAAAACCGGATCAGGCGCGCGCGGCGGCGCTGATTTTGTTGGGCAATGCGACGGACGACATCGAGCGGATCAGGCAGGCGACGGCGCGCTGACGCTGAGCCAACGGCTCATTGCATTGAGACGGGCGTTCGTACCAAGCGTGTCGTTCCCGAGAAAGTGGGAATGACAAGGCGCCGCTACCGCCCGTCTTTCGCGCCTGGAAATATCTCACGCGATCCGGCAAGCGAGGGTCCGAGCGAACCGCGCCCTACTTTGCGCCGCGTCAGAAACCGCGGCCGTCGCCGCGCCATGGCGCCGCCGCGCCGACGCGGCTTGCGCTGAGCGATCGTGAGTTCGCCTAGCCGCGCGCGCTCCGGCTCGGCGCGGCCCTCCTCGCGTTCGACCAGCGTCGGCAGGCCAAGAAACTTCGCCCAGAGCCGCCACTCGGCTTGAATATCCTTATCATCGCTCGCCTCAAGCAAAATGACGCTCAAATCGGGATCGCGATGGGCGAGCTCGATCTGGTACGAAAAGCGCGCATCGTCCAGGCCGCGCAAGCGCAATAAGACGCCGCGATAGGCGTTGGCCGCGAGCGATATCCGCATCCGCACGCCGGCAACGCTGCGGGCGATCTGCACTCTGCCCCGCGCCAGCATGACTTCGCGCCGCCGTCCGTCGGCGCGCGGATCGCTTTGGACAATGCGCTGCGCCTCGCTCGCCCCCGGCATCGGCGCTGTTCGACGCTCGGCGTTTATGGCTAGAGTTCGCTCCAGCTCCATTGTCCGGCCCCTCTCTCGTTCACGCGTTTTGCGCGAGGCGGAGAGTGGCGCCGCGAGGCCTGCCCAGGGACTAAAATGCGTGGTTAAGCGGGCTTGAATCGCACCTTTACGCCCTGATTCCTCAGGCATGGCTTGCGCCGAGTTTTCGAGAAAGATCGAATTTGAAGGAATTGCCGGAAGAGCTCAAAAATCCCTTCGCCCGCTGAAACGGGAGAAGGGATTCCGCCCTAAAGCTTATGCTCGCGCTGGTCGCCGTCGCTCGGCCGCATACGATCGCGGAAGGCGTCGCGGGCGCGCCGGCGCGTATCGAAGGCGGCGCGGCCGAACGCTTTCAGGGGACCGATAAGGCGATCGAAATTTTCCGCCTGGCCGACGATCTTCTCGCCGCGCGTCAATTCGCGATCGAGCACGGCCATCGTCTTGGCGAGATCGGCCTCATTGTCGTTGAACCAGACGTCGAGGACGCGCGCCCAGGCGAAGACCAGGCCCTGCAATTTGAAGGCGCCAAGCGCGCCCTCGCTCTCGACGCCCGCTGCCTCCAGCATGAAGCGCATGGAATTGACGGCGAGCCGGTTGACGGCTGCGGCGGAAAGCGGATCTCGGCGGAGCCATTGGGCGACCCCGCGAAGCCCCTCCTTATACGGCGCCATGGCGTCGAGCCGGCGCATCAGGACATCGAACAGACGCTCCTTGGCGCCTTCGCCGGCGAGGTCGTCGCTCTTTTTTTCGAGCACGATGCGATCGATGCGTTTGGAGAAGCCGGCGAGCACGGCGCCTTTGGACGGAAAAGCGTCGCGAAAATCGGCGAGCGAGACACCGGCTTTTTCGGCGATCGCGCTGATCGAAATGTCTTCGAAGCGCTGCTCGGCGGCGAGCGCCATCAGCGCATCGATAATCCGCGCGCTCGGCTTCTTATCCGTGGATTTGGGGTCGTCCTTATCGGCCATGCGCGCCTCCTCGTCCCGGTTTGAAAGGGCAATGTAGAGGCTCGCCGCGGCTTCTCCAAGAGAGCGGCTTCTCCAAGAGAAACGCCGGCCCCTCGCTCAGCCGGCCAATTCGCCGGCTCGCTTGTGCGCAGCGGCGATCGCCTCTCGCATCAACCGGCCGAGGCCGTCGGAACTCTGCAACACTTTCAAGGCCGCAGCGGTGGTGCCGGCGGGCGAGGTCACGTTCTGGCGCAATTGAGCGGCGGGCGTCTCCGGCTCGCGCGCCAGCAATTCGCCTGCCCCTTCGACCGTGCCGCGAGCAAAACGCATCGCCAGGTCGGATGGCAGGCCGAGCGCCTCCCCCGCTGCCGCCATCGCTTCGACGAGAGCGAAGACATAGGCCGGACCCGAGCCGGAAAGCGCGGTCACGGCGTCGATGAAGCTTTCATCCGGCAGCCAGTCGAAAATGCCGACAGTCGAGAGCAAGGTGCGCGCCATATCCTTCTGGCGCTCGCTCAACGCGTCATTGGCGGCGGCGCCCGTGACGCCACGGCCGATCGCGGCCGGCGTATTGGGCATGGCGCGAACGAAAGCCCGCGCTTTCGGGGCGCGCGCTTTGAGATTGGCGATCGTCTTGCCGGCGATAATCGAGATGACCAGAGCGTCTTCATGCGCCAGCGCGGCGATTGCCGCAGCGGCGGTATCGAGCATTTGCGGCTTGACCGCGAGGACGAGGACCTCGGGCTTCATGCCCGGCGGCGGCGTGAGAGCAAGGCCGCACGCTGCGGCCAGAGCGACAATGTCCGGCGCCGGCGCAGGATCGAGGATGGCGACCGCGCCCGGCGCAAGGCCGCCGGCAAGCCAGCCGCGCAGCATCGCCCCGCCCATCTTGCCCGCGCCGACCAAAGCGAGAGATTTCGGCCATACGGCCGCGCTCGAAGCCACGCTTACGCGTGCCCCTGCGTCTCGAACATTGCGATGTCGAGCGCCTCGCGGGCTGTCTTTCCGGCCCAGAGCACGAATTGAAAGGCCTGGTAATGGTTCTCGCAGGCGGTGAGCGCCGCCTGGACGATCGAGCCGCATTGGGCGTCGCTCGGCTGGGCGCCGCCGGACAGGACCAGCGAGTGGCGGAACATGACGATATCTTCGCTGCTCCAGAGATCGAAATGGCCGATCCACAATTGCTCGTTGATCATCTGAATCAGGCTGGCGATCTCGGTGCGACGGCGCGGCGACGCTTTCAGGTCGAACGAACAGCCGACATGAAGCGACTCGATATTGGGCAACCAGGTGAAAGCGACCTCGTATTGGGTCCAAGCGCCTGACACGAGGATGGAAATTTCGTCTTCGTCGCCCCTGTCGAACGCCCATTCATTGATGGAGGCCAATCGTTCGACCACGTCTAAGGGATGTTCGGGACGATCGGCGACGACATTCAAGCTCGGCGTCATTCCTGACCCTTCGGCTGTGGTTGAGCGGGACTCTTAAGGGCACGCCTTCACACGACGTCCGAGGGAAGCGGCCAGCGGCCGAATCACCTTTCAGACGAATATAGACGGCGTTGAGTCACGCGAACATGACCGACAGACATCATGGATTCGCGGACTCCCGTAAACGGTTTAGAAACCGGCTTCCACAGAATCAGCTAGCCGAATCAAACAGGTGGCTGTTTTTGCCCAGTATTTTCGAGCTGCGCGACGCGCGCCTCCAAAGGAGCCAGCCGCGCTTCGAGGGCTGCGACTCTTTCTCGCAGCTTGTCATTCTCGGCGCGGGCGAGCGCCGCCATTTCGCGGGCCGCTTCAAACTCCTCGCGATGGACCAGATCCATGCCCGCCATGAGCCTTTCGAGCTGGCTGCGCAGCATCGTATCCACCTCGCGCCGCGCCCCATCGGCAAGCCCGGCGGCGTCGTTCATCAAGCGCGAAAGATCGTCGAAGAGGCGGCTATTGGTCTGGGGCATGGCTGGGCTCCGGAGCGGGAATGCAGCTTGTACATTTGGAGCCTGGGGACGGCCGGAGCAAGAGGCGCGTCCCGGGCGGCTCAATTCCCGCGCGGAAGCATTTTCTTCCGTTTTGAGGGTTTTCCCGCGTTTGATGGCTTGAGCGCTTCCTCGCAGCTTCCCCAGCGGCTTCGTAAGCGATTGATTCTATTGAGAACGGGACGGATGAAATTTCCGCATTTCGCCGCTGCTCAGCGCCGTGTCATCCCGCGTAAGCGGACCTCGGAGCAGACCGAAGGCCGCTGGGATGCCCGCTTTCGCAGGAATGACAGGGCAAAGGATCAGGTGTAAATCACGCCGCGTCAATGTTTTATTCGTGTCGCCGTGCTGTGTCATCGGCCAAAGGGCTGAAAAGCCGCGCCACTCCCGCGCAGGCAGGGCGCATTCCCGCTTTGGCTTTCGCGAAAGGACAATCGTTTCCACAAAATCCCGTCGCGAATTGACATCCCCAAAAGACCCGGCGACAAGTTCAACACCCGCGATATGATGTCGGGTAACCCGAAGAACGCCGTCGGGCGCAAATAACAATTGTCGTGAAAATTATTGGGAAGAGGACGCCATGGAGATTAAGAAATACGTTGAAAAGACCCCAGGTGGTCTGATGCTGATCCCGCTCCTGCTCGGCGCTTTGTGCAAAACCTTCGCGCCGGATGCGGGAAAATACTTCGGTTCTTTTACCAATGGCCTGATCAGCGGCACCGTGCCGATTCTGGCGGTGTGGTTCTTCTGCATCGGCGCCACGATTGATTTTCGCGCCACCGGCACGGTTCTGAGAAAGTCGGGAACCCTCCTCGTCACGAAATTGCTCGTCGCCTGGATTGCGACATTCATCGCCTCGCAACTCCTTCCTGAAGAAGGCGTCACCGCGGGTCTCTTCGCCGGCCTTTCCGTACTCGCGATCACAGCGTCGATGGATATGACCAACGGCGGGCTTTATGCCGCGGTGATGGAGCAATATGGGACGAAAGAGGAAGCCGGCGCCTTCGTACTCATGTCGATCGAATCCGGTCCGCTGATCAGCATGTTCATTCTCGGCTCGGCGGGCGTCGCTGTCTTCGAGCCGCGCCTCTACATCGGCGCCGTGCTGCCGTTCCTGATCGGCTATGCGCTTGGCAATCTCGACAAGAACTTGCGCGAATTCTTCGGCCGCTGCGTTCAGCCCTTGATTCCCTTCTTCGGCTTTGCGCTGGGATGCGGCATCGATCTCAAGGTCATCACGCAGACTGGCTTTACCGGAATTCTGCTGGGACTTGGGGTGATCGTCATCACCGGTATTCCGCTGATCCTGGCGGACAAGCTCATCGGCGGCGGCAATGGCGCCGCCGGCCTTGCCGCCTCCAGCACCGCCGGCGCCGCGGTCGCCAATCCGGTGATCATCGGCGAGATGATCCCTAAATTTAAGCCGGTCGTGCCGGCCGCGACGGCGCTCGTGGCGACGTCCTGCCTGTTGACCGCGATCCTGGTGCCGATCCTGACGGCCTTGTGGGCGAAGTACGTCGGCCGCGCCCAGCCGCAAGTCCTCCCCTCTCCCGAAGGGAGAAGGATCGGGGGTGAGGGGTACAGCGAAACGTATTAGAAACCCAACGTTTCCCCTCTCCCGAAGGGAGAGGGGTTTATCTCTGGCGCAGCCACCCATCTATCTTGAAGCCGCTTGAGCGCCTTGCAGGACCGGGGCCTCGAGCCCGCCGATATCCGGCGTCGGCGCGGAAAATATCATCGTGTTGCTTCCTTTCTTCAGATTTACCGTGATCTGTTGATATCCGGGAACGGCGGCGCTGGGGGTCGAAGCGAAATTATAGGAGGCCAAAGCGCCGTTGACGCTGATGGACGGGTTCCCGCCCCCGGTGTGAGCGACGGTAATCGAATACACGCCATCGGCGGGCGCCATGATATTATTGATGGTCAGCGTCTTGCCATTTCCAAAACCATTTACTTTCACGCCATCTCCACATGTGCAGTAGGACATGGTCAGGCCAGCGAACTTGTTGGC
>JASLHV010000322.1 GCA_030153205.1 Roseiarcus sp.
CCAAGAGGCTTTGGCCGAAACTCGATTCCTGGCTGGGGACGCGCTCAATATGACGGAAGTAAAGACGCGGACCTATCCGCGCAAAATCCATAGCGAGGCCGGCGACTTCGAAATCCGCCTGATGGGCGACGCCGACGAGGCGCCAGTACTCGCCTTCGCAAAAAGTCTGCCGACGCACGACCTTCTGTTCCTTCCTCGCGACATCAGCCAGCCGAAAGTGCTGGCCGCCTGGATCAAGGAACTGGAGCGCGGCGACATGACGAGCCTTCTGGCGATCCGCGACAGGGTCGCGCTCGGCTGCGCGGCGCTGGTGCGCGATCCTCTGTCCTGGTCGCCGCATGTCGCCGAAATCCGGGTCGTTGTCGCGCCTGGCGTGCGTGGACAAGGCGTCGGGCGCGCTTTGACGCAAGAGATTTTCGCTTTGGCGCTTAGCGATGGCGTCGAGAAGATGATCGCGCAAATGACCGTCGACCAGAGCGGCGCCATCGCGATTTTCGAGAGTTTGGGCTTTCGCGCCGAAGGACTGCTTCGCGACCAGGTCCGCGATCGCGAGGGCCGAAATCATGACATCGTGATGCTTGGCCATGACGTGGCGAAAGTCGCCGCCCAAATGCACGCCTATGGCGTCGCCGGCGGATGAAGCGGGGGATTTGAATGCCTTTGGTACGGGCCAATGGAATCGACATTTGCTACGATGAAATTGGCGATCCCGGCGCGCCCGCGCTTCTGTTGATCATGGGTCTTGCGACGCAGATGATCGGCTGGCCGGACGCTTTTTGCGGCAGGCTCGCCGATCGCGGATTTCGCGTCATCCGTTTCGACAATCGCGATATCGGCCTTTCGACCAAATTCGAGAGCGCGCCAAAAGTCGATATTGGCGCAACGATGATGCGCGCGATCGCCGGCCTGCCGATCAAGGCCGCCTATAATCTCGACGATATGGCGAAGGACGCCGTTGGCGTCTTGGATGCGCTCGCCATCGCCAAGGCGCATATTGTCGGCGCTTCGATGGGCGGCATGATCGCGCAAATCATCGCCGCCAAATACGCCGAACGCGCGCGTAGCCTCGTGTCGATGATGTCCTCGAGCGGCGATCCGAAACTGCCGCAAGCGACGCCCGCCGCCGCGGCGGCGCTGACGACCCCGCGCCCCTCGCAAAGCGATCGCGAGGCTTCGATCCAATTCGGCATGAACGCCTATCGGGTGATCGGCAGCCCAGCCTATCCGGCCCCCGAGCCCGAGTTGCGCGCCAAGATCGAACGCGCCTTCGACCGATCGTACTATCCGGCCGGCGTCGCCCGTCAGATGGTCGCGATTCTCGCCAGCGGCAGCCGGGTCGACCTGCTGCCGACGATTAAATTGCCGACGCTGGTGCTTCATGGCGGCGACGATCCGCTCGTGCCGGTTGAAGCGGGCAAGGATACGGCGCGTCTGGTGCGGGACGCGAAGCTCAAGATCATTCCCGGCTGGGGACACGATATTCCCACCGCGCTGATCCCGACGCTGGTCGAGGCGATCGCCACGCATTGCGAAGCTGCGGATCGCGCCGCAGCGGCTTAAAGCGCTATCGCGTGGGATCGGGATAGAGCAACGCGCGCCAGCCGCTCCGATCGAAGGGCCGCCACGCCCCTTCCTTTTGGGCGAGACGGTCGGCGACCGCATAGACCACGGCGGGGTGATGGCCGAGGCCGCAATGGCTGCCCTGAACCTCGATATTCTCCGCAAGCGCGCCCGGCCGCTCCATACAGCCGCGCCAGGCGCAAACGCCGTCGCTACGGCTGAAAATCGCCGTCGTCGGCACGGGCGGCGGATCGCCAAGCGAATGCGCGAAAGCGCCGTCGCGATCGTCGGCGCTTTTGCCGCTGGTAAATTCATAGACCCGCCAAGCGTTGGTCGAACGCGGATGGGCGGCGAAAGGACTGCCGAGCGTGATGACCGTCTCGACGTGATCGGGGAGCATTTTGGCGAGCTGGCGCGCATAGATGCCGCCGAGGCTCCAGCCGACCAGGCTCACCTTGCGCCCGCTCTCGTCCGCCATGTCGCGAAGCAGCCCGAGCATGCCATCGACGACGCCGTCGCGCGGACCAAAATTGCGGCCCTGGCCCCAGCCGCGAACGGCATAGCCGTGATTCGAAAGGAATGTCCGCAGCGGCCGCGTCGACAAATCGCTTGCGACCAAGCCGGGGAAGACCAAAACCGGGCGGCCGTCCCCCCGTGGGGCGAGACGCAGCAGCGGCAAGCTCGCGAGGAACGCGCCGAATTCATGAATCGCGCGCCCCTCGAGCATCAGCAACGCGCGGGAGGGCGGAGGAAGGCTTTCGGAAGCAATGCTCATGCTTTTGTTCCTCCGAGCCTCAAGGGCCGCTTGGCTGGCTCTGTTCTGCAAATAGTTAGGCGCGTTCGCCTCCGATTTCAAACACCGGCGGCGTGTCGAAAGGTCCAAAATAAAAAGGCCCGCTCACGCGGGCCTCTCGAGGTCACTTGGAGGCAGCCGTTTACGCGGCCTTCTGAGCGAAGGCGCTGGCCTTGGCGACGTTCTCTTGAACGCTCTTGGCGCCATCGGCAAAAAGCTTCCCGACATAGTCGGTAGCGGCGCGGGTGCGCGCAGTGACGACGTCGGTGCGAGCGCGCATATAGTCGGCATAGATCTGAACCGCTTCGCCGACGCTTTCGGCGGAAGCCAGCTTGCCGACGCCGGAGAAGAACGCCTCTGCGTCCTCATAGGCAGCCTGCTGAGCCTGACGGGCGAGTTTGGCGACTTCGCCAACCGCGGTCACAAGCGTCTGTTCGGCATTGGCCGTCGCCTTTTCGGCATTGGCGTGGAAGGTGTTCGCGCGCTCTTTAGCAGCCTCAGCGGCCTTTTTCACGAAGTCGCGGGCGGCGGCAGGCGCCACGATTGTGTTCTCTGTCTCGGTCATGATTTCCATCCTCTTTGAGAGCTATGGTCAGCCCTGTCCGTTATTGGCCCAGGGATCAGTTCTTCTCTCATAAGACATATTGCAATGCAACAGCTAATATTGCAACGCACCATCACGGTTTCGTGATCACCCAGCTCTTGTTTGCCGCCCATGAGCCGGGCCGTCTTCGCCAAATACCTGAACCTGACCGTGGGCTACCTCTCAAAGCTCGAGCGCGGCGTCGAAATGCCGATCGGCGCAGCTCTGGCTTGCTCAACGTCGTGCGCCGGCTCGGCATACAGGCGATTCTTGAACGCGCCGGGTTGCTCATGAGCACAAAGTATTCTTCGCTGACTACCCGCCGGCCCAAACGTCCAGCACATAACGGTTTTGCCGGCCCAGTTCCTCGATCCAACGTTCGGCGGCGGCGTCATCGACGCCGGCCCGATGGCGATGGATCTCGATCAACGCCCGTTTGACGGCCGGCTCCATTTTCGATCCGTCGCCGCAGACATAGATAATGGCGCCGCGCTCGATGAGGCCGCTGACCGTCTCCGCTTGCGCCTTGATCAGGTCCTGAACGTAAGTTTTCGTCTCCTGGGCGCGCGAGAAGGCGACGTGCAGCTCGACAAGCCCCTCGGCGGCGAAGGCCTTGAGTTCGTCGGCGTAGAGAAAGTCCTGATCGGGATGCCGGCAGCCGAAAAACAGTATCGCCGACCCGAGCGCGGCGCCCTTCGCCTTCTGAGCGGCCCGCTCCTGAAGAAAGCCGCGGAAAGGCGCAAGGCCAGTACCTGGACCAATCATGATGATTGGCGTCGCCGGATCAGCCGGCAATTGGAAGCCGGCCTTGGTCTGCCGGATGGAAGCATAAACCGTGTCGCCGGCGCTTCGCCCCGCCAGATGCGTCGAGCAAACGCCCTTGAATTCGCCCGAGCCTGACAAGGCGGGTCCGGCGACGACAGCGACCGTGACGCTGCAACGTTGAGCGTCCCGGCTGGGCGAAGATGAAATCGAGTAATAGCGCGGCGCCAGCGGCGGCAACATTTCCAGGAAGACGCCGAAAGGAAGCTCGCAGGCGCGATGCTCGGCGAGCAGATCATAGATGGACCTGCGCCGCGCGAATATCTCCGTACGATAACGCTCGGTCGCTGCCGCGTCCTCTGCCGCCAAAGCCAGGAGTTTCGGCTTGGTCACTGGGCAGCGCGTATGGTCGGCCATGATCTGAATGTGCCGGCGCGTGGCGGTTTGCTGCAGTTCGACCCGCTCGCCGAGCAAACGTCCGATGGCGATCGGCTCGCCTACCGGCAATTGCGCGCGCCGTCCGGTGCTGGTTTGCAGGCGGACGGCGTCAGAAACATTGAAGCCGAAGCGCCGCGCCACGGCGTCGACAAGCGCCGGATCGTTGCGCGGCAGGATGCTGAGATGGTCGCCGACACGGTACGTCGCGCCTTCGGGAAGCGCAACCTCGATATGCCGCGTCGAGCGCGCGGAGCCATTGGCGCCGTTTCGATTCTGCAACTCGTCGTTGACGAGAATTTTCATCAGCGTCGTGCCGACCGATGCGCCGTAGTCGTCACCGCCGGCAGCGGCGACCTTCTCTACTTGATAGAGCGGCTCGCCGCCGGCGCCGCTGGTGAAATCGACGTCGATGCCTAGTTCTTTCGCCGCGACCGGCCGCAGCGCCGCGAACCAGCGCTCGAAATCGCCATCGAGATCGTCGCGCGCATCGCCCTCGCCGCGTTCGTAGACGCGCTTGGCGCCCAACGCCGCAAGACGCTCGTC
Source organism: Roseiarcus sp. (assembly GCA_030153205.1). Lineage (GTDB taxonomy): Bacteria > Pseudomonadota > Alphaproteobacteria > Rhizobiales > Beijerinckiaceae > Roseiarcus. The sequence goes on from JASLHV010000322.1 coordinate 4,680, forward strand.
GATACGGCGTGGAATCGCTTGGTACGTCGCTGTCCAATCGCTATTGCCGCAGCCGAAGACTGCGTAGCGCGTCTTGGTGAGACTATTCTCAGCCGCCGCTCCCTCGAGCCATTCGAGAAAGCGCGCCGCATTGTCGGGGGGCGCCCCATTATAGGAGGCGCAGAAGATCAGAACGCCGCCGCTCTCAGGAAGCTTGCCGGCGAAATCGTCGAGCGGCGCCAAGGTCGTCACAAAGCCGTTGACCTCGGCGAGGTCCGCGACTTGGCGCGCCATCTCCTCGGCCTTGCCGAGATTGGAGCCGAAGAGAATGAGCAGCGGCGTATTGTGGCCAAGCCTTACGCGGCCTGCCGGCGCGGCGACGTGGGGCGACGGCGACGGCGCCGCTGCGGGACGCCCTTGCGACGTCGGTCGATCCGTCCGTAAGCGCGCCTTGATTTTGAAGCCCTCGGGCTTGACGGTCAGCGTCTCCTTCAAGGCGAGCTTGTAGCGCTGATGATCGATCAGCTTGAAGCGCTGCAAGATCATGCCGATCGCCAGAGCCGCCTCATGCATGGCGAAGGCGCGGCCAATACAGGCGCGCTGGCCATTGCCGAAGGGCTTCCAAGCGTTGGCCGGCCGTTTCGTCTCGGCCGCCCGCGAGAAATTCTCGGGATCGAAGACTTCCGGATTGGCGCCCCATACCGAGGGGTCGCGGTGCAACGCGCCGACGAGAATGTTGATTGGCACGCGTTTCTTGACGCGGTATTTGCCGCCGATCGTCTCGTCTTGCAGCGCCGAGAGGCTGAACACCGGCGCCGGCGGCCAGAGGCGCAGAGCCTCTTTGAGGATTTGCGTCACATAAGTGAGCTGCGTCACCTGCGCATAAGTCGGCTTTACCGAGAGATCGCCGCCGAACACGCGATCGACTTCCTCATAGGCTTTTTTAAGAATGTCGGGGTGTTTCAGCAGCGCATAGATCGTATAGGAAAGAAGCCCGCTCGTCGTCTCATGGCCGGCGATGAGAAATGTGTTGATCTGATAGCGGATATTGACATCGTCCAATTGCTCGCGCGTCGCCCGATCAACGCCGGTCAGCATAGCGGCGAGCATGTCCCTCTTGCCGTCGGCGGAAGCCATGTCGGCGCGACGGCTACGGACGATGTCGTCGACCATATTGTTGAGAAAAGCGATGTCCTTCGCCATGCCGCGCTGTCGGCCCGCCATGGTGAAGCGCTCGTGCGGCAGGCCGCGCGTCATCATCACCGTCTCGAGAGAGCGTACCAGCGCTTCGACGAAGGGATGATAGTCACGGCGGTAAAAGGAATTGAACCGGTAGTCGAAGCCGCAGAGCCCGATCGTATCTAAGGTCAGCGCCGTCATGTCGTGAACGACATCGATCTCCTCGTCGGCGTTCATCCGCTCCCATTTGAGGACGAGCTGCTCGGCGATATCGACCATCGCCGGATGGTAAGTGTGCATCGCCGCGCCGCCGAAAGGCGACAGGAGAATATGATGCGCTTTCGCCCAATTCGGCTCGGTCGTATCGGCGGTGAAAAGCCCGTCGCCAGCGATGGCGCGCACGCGGCGTAAGGAGCCACGCACCGCCTTGTCGAAGCGTTTTTCGTCCGACAATTCCTCGACAAGCGCAAAATTCGAGACGAAGATAACCGGCGCGCCCCAAAGATCGAGCCAGAAAATCGGTCCCAATTCCTTGGCGATCTCCAAAAGATTCTGGATCGGCGCCTTGGAGTCGACCGAGAATATATTGCCGACGATCGGCTGCTTGGGCGGATGGGGAATGGGGCTCAGCGGATTGCCGGATGCCATCGCGATGCGTCTCCGCCCGATCTCGTTGCTTTAACGGAGGCTAGCCGTTCGATCTCCATTTGCAAAGGCGCGGCGGGGCGTTGGATTTGCCCATAACCATGGCGGCGACATATCCTTGCGCCAAGAGATTAAGGGAGAGAGGGCGCGCCATGGCCAGGACGATCAAGAAACTCACCGCCGTCGACTCTTCTTTTCTCTATCTCGAGACGCCGGAAGTCCCGATGCATGTCGGCAGCATGGCGATCTTCCAACTGCCCGAGAACTACAGCGACGATTTCTTCGAAGGCCTCAAGGCGATGATCGGGACGCGGTTGCATCTCGCGCCGATGCTGACCTGGAAACTCGCCCATACGCCGCTCGACATCGACCGGCCGCATTGGATCGAGGACGAGCAATTCGACATTGATCGTCACATCTTCCGCGGCGCGTTGCCGGCGCCAGGCGATATACCGACTTTGCAACGTCTCATCGGCTGGATGCACGCCAAGCTTTTGAACCGGGCGCGGCCGCTATGGGAAATCTACGTCTTCGAAGATCTGCCCGATCGGCAGGTCGCCATCTACTCCAAAATGCACCACGCCTGTATCGACGGCGGCGCGGGCGCGGCCATGGCGCAGCTCCTTTATGATGCGACGCCGGTTCCGCGCGAGACCGCCAAACCTGCCGCGCCCAAATCAGCCAAAGCCGCCGATGAGCGCGATTTTGTCTCCTCGCTCGTCGCTTCGTCGCTTCAATTCTGGAGTTTTGGCGATACGACGGCCGGCTTGCCGAAGGTCGACACGCCGCGCACCGGCAAGACCGATCTCGGTTCGGTTTTAGTCGACGCTTTTTTGGATGGACTGCAGCAGAGTCGGCAATTCGTCGAAAGCCTGCCCGACATCTGGAAAGTGGTCGGCGATGTTGGCGGCAAAATGACCGCGCCCGGCGGGCTTGGCGATCTAAAAAAGATGATGGCCCCGCCGACGCCGCTCAATGGCTCGATCTCATCCGAACGCAGCTACGCTGCAGTCAGCCTGTCGATGCCGCGTGTCAAAGCCGTCGCCGCCAAGGCCGGCGTCAAACTGAACGACGTCGTGCTGGCGATGTCGAGCGGCGTGTTGCGCCAGCATCTCCTCGGCCAGCATGCTTTGCCGGCCAAATCGCTGACGGCTTTTGTACCGATTTCGACGCGCGACGCCGGCGATACTTCGGCGAGCAACCAGGTCATGGGAATGATCTGCGTGCTCGGCACGGAGATCGAAGATCCGAAAGCGCGGCTCGAGACGATCTTTGCGGAATCCGCCAAAGCCAAAGAATTGTCGAGCCCCTTCAAGCAACTCATGCCGCTGGTGACGGATACGGTCGCCCTCGGCGCGCCGATAGGCGTTCAAATGCTGTCGATGTTCTACAGCCGCTCGAATTTGGCGAATATTCTGCCGCCCGCGGTCAATGTCGCAATCTCGAACGTGTTCGGACCGAAGATCACGCTTTACGCCAATGGCGCGGAGCTTTTGCATTCCTATCCGGTCTCGATCGTCACGCATGGCGTCGGCCTGAACATCACCTTGCAAAGTTATCGCGACTGTCTCGATTTCGGCTTCATCGCAGGTGCTAATATCCTGCCGAACGTACAAACCATGGCGGACGCGCTGCCCGACGAATTGGACAAACTGGAAGCCGCCTATGGTCTGGCGGCTTGAGAGGGGACGAAACTCATGAGCGCATCCGTCAATCGGCAAATCCTGCTGGTCGAGAAACCGAAAGGAAAACTCGGGCCTGAGCACTTTCGTCTCGTCGAGGCCGCCACGCCTGAGCCGAAGGAAGGCGAGGCTTTGGTCCGCGTTCGCTATATTTCGCTCGACGCCGCCAATCGCGCCTGGATGCATGGCGCGACTTATCGGGCGGCGCTCGAAGACAATGCCGTGATGGCCGGCGGCGGCGTCGCCGAAATCGTCGCCTCGAAAGCGCCCGGTTTCGCCGCGGGCGATCTCGTCTTCGCGGATACAGGCTGGCAGGACTATGCCGTGCTGCCGGGAAAGCACCTTATCAAACTGCCGCGCGTCGAGCCGATGACCCATCTCCTCAGCGTCTATGGCATCGCCGGCCTCACCGCTTATTTCGGGCTTCTGAACATCGGCAAGCCGCAGAGCGGTGAGACCGTCGTTGTGTCGGCTGCGGCGGGTTCGGTCGGCTCGATCGTCGGCCAGATCGCCAGGATCAAAGGCTGCCGCGCGGTTGGCGTCGCCGGCGGCGCGGAAAAATGTCATTGGCTGACGTCGCATCTCGGCTTCGATGCGGCGGTCGACTACAAACAGGGCGGCGTGTTCAAGGCGTTGCGCGACGCCGCGCCCAAGGGGATCGACGTTTATTTCGACAATGTCGGCGGCGATATCCTCGAAGCTTGCTTGCCGCAGATGAACAATTACGGCCGTATCTCCTGCTGCGGCGCCGTCTCGCAATATGATGGCGCGCCAGCCGCGGCCGGCCCGCGCGGCGTGCCAGGCCTGATCGTGGTGAAACGGCTCTTGATGCAAGGCTTCATCGTCACGGACTTTTTCCGCGAACGCGACAAGGCGGTCGCCGACCTCAGCGCCTGGGTCAAAGAAGGGCGACTGAAAGTCGAAGAGGATGTGATCGACGGGCTGGAGAATACGCCCGCCGCGTTGATAGGGCTATTGGCCGGCGAAAACCGCGGGAAGAGAATGGTACGCGTCTGACGCGACTTCTTCCTCTCCGCCTTATTGAGAAGGAAGCTGTCGCTGCAGGAACTGCAGATTGATGGAATTGGACATGAATACCTTGTCCGCTTCCGACACCGGATTGCGATCGACCGCCAGCGGGACTTTCTTAGCTTTGCGCGGCGCCGCCTCGACGGTGAAACGTTGCGCCGGAATAACCTTGATCGATGCTGAAGACACTCCTTGCTCAAAAGAAGGATTGGCCGCCGCAGCGCTCGGCGGCGCAGCGACAGCGCCGCCGCCGGCATGAGGTTCTGCCGCACCCTTCGGAGCGGCGGGAGGGGCGCTCTGAGCAATGATGACCTGATTGAGGCAGGTCTTATCTTTTTTCGTGGGGTCTGCGATCAAACAGACATATTCGAAAGCGGGCGACGAAGGCTTCGTCGCCTTCTTCATGATGATCTGAATCTGGTCATAGAGTTTTTTGTAGGCGCCCGCGCTGGGTCCGATCGAGCCGAGCGGGCCGTACCATCCTGCCGTGACGCCGACGAGGATGTTGAGTCGGTAGGAATTGGTGAATTGAAACGACGTCACGTCGACCGTGCCGCTCTGCATCGCGGCCAACGAACGCTGCATGTATCCATAGAGTCCGAACACGCCGCCCAGTTCAGACGGATAGGCGCCGGATTCCGCCATAGCGATTTGAGCGTCCTCCGCAATCGCCTTCGCGGCGGGGTTCAGAGAGTCCGGGATCGGCGCTTCCTTTTTCGTGAATAAACATTGGTGTCGGAGTCGAGGATGTATCAGCCTAAAGCCATTCAAAGCGCTGCCCGGTTCATCGATTTCGTAGAATATGTCTCCATTCGTCTTTTCTAGCTTGGCCGAATACGACACGGCCCTGTTCTTCCCATCCTCTGGGTAGGAAATTGTCACGCGCGCGCCAACGCCAGGGATAACATTTGGATAAATGTTCCGATTCGGCTGATCAGCTAAGGACTTTTTGAATCTTTCAATGCCGCTGCCAGACAGGTACAAGTTGGAAATGCTGAGGTTATATTGATTCTGAGAGGCGGCGTCGCCATTCAATTCGACTCCGGATGACGCAGCGCTGCCGCCGCCGGATGAGAATTTAGAATATGTTTTCGTCAAGTTGGATTGCCAGGCCGCGCCGAGGTTCACGCCGACGTCGGATTGGATGTCTGGCTGCAGGCTTATCGTCGCCACCCAATCCAAGGGCTCGAACGGATTCGCCGCGTCTTGGTCCAAGCTCATTTCATGCCTAAGCTTTTCCGAGGCAAGATAAAGCTCGCATTGTAATTGCGTCACGATTTCTGCGTAGCTGAAGCTCTGCTCCGGCTCCAAGTCCGGAACGACCGCGCAGCCATTCAGCGACAAAGCGCAACCAAACGCGCACAGGACAATCTTTTTCATGCTCGTCCCCGGGTCGAGCAACAAAATTACATGGCGAATTCAAAAAGCTTCGAAACAGCAGAACTCAGTGTCTTTTTGGCGCCGCGCGCCTTGTGCGCTGCTTGGCGTTTTGGCAAAACAGACAAATACAGTGAAATTATGCGCATGCTAAGACGCGGCGTCAACAATTAAGTCGCTACGGCGTCCGCGCGCAGTCTTGCACGATGCGTGAAAACTCCGCTTGCTGCTTTGAGTCCAGATCCGCCCGCGAAAACGCCATCTCCAGCCCGGCTTTGGTCAGTTCATCGGCAACGCACTGACAGCCGTTTTGGCAATGCGCCGCGGTTCCGCCGGCATTGCCGCATTGGGTGAGACAGACGCCGTGAAAACTCGTTCGCTCGCGTGCGACATTCGGGTCGGTAAATCCGGTCGCCGCGAAGAGGATCGCGAAAAATATGGGCTGGTGGATGAGATAGATCGCAAGGCTGCGCCGCCCCGCCCAGGACAGCGCGCGCGAGAAGACATTCGACGGACGCCATTGCGCCAGATGCGATTGCGTCAGCCCGCGCCAATAAATTCGCGCAAAGGCGAGGCCGAGAAAGACGAAGCCTGACCATGGCGCGAGCGGGCGCCAATCAAACGTATTCGGTGGAACAGTATCGAGGCCGAACCAGACCACCGGCGGCGCGTTGAAAGTCGGATTGGCGAAGAGCGGCGCGATGAAAACCAAGGCGGCGGCCGCGAAAGCGGCGCCGATCGGCGCGCGCACGAGAGGCGCGGCGAGAAGACTGGCGATGGCGATGCAATGGAGAATGCCGAAATAGATGGCCGCCCCCGGCGCAAGCAGCCGGCTCGCCACCGTCAC
>JASLHV010000226.1 GCA_030153205.1 Roseiarcus sp.
CGAAAGGAAGCTGGAGCGTCGAACGGAATATCCGCTCGTCTCGCGCCAGAAGACCGATGTGGTCGAGAGCGACGACGCCCTCCCCTTTGCGTAGCAACCGAACCACTGCGCTCTCGCCGTCTGTGGTCGGCATTGTAGCGACGCGAAGGTCAATGTCTGCGCCGGCGACAGCGATCCGAGCGCGCCCGTCCTGGGGCAAGCGCCGCTCCGTAATGTTCAAGCCCGCCATGATCTTGAGGCGCGACAAGAGTCCTTTCGCCATGCCGACAGGGGGCGCGGCGACATTTTTCAAAAGACCATCGACGCGAAGGCGCACTTGCAGCACGCCCTCGAAAGGCTCGATATGCAGATCGGTCGCGCGCTGATCCACTGCGAGACGTAACAGATCGTCGAGCGCGCGCACGACCGGCGCGCCGCGCGCCAAATCGCGCAAATCATCGAGCTCTTCAGAGCCTGCGGCGGACGCCTCGGCGAATTCGGTATTTGTCGCTTTGATTTCGCCGCCTTGGGCGATCGATAAAGCGAAATCAATGTCTTCGCCGGTCGCCGTGGCGATCGCGAAACGGGCGCCGAAAGCGATCTCAAGCGTTCGCTGCGCCTCCTCATCGAGGGGCGCCGCCACGACAATCGTCAGGGCGCCTTTTTCATCGGCATAGGGAAAAAAACGCCCTTCTTTGAGAAAACGCGCCGATAATTCGGCGCCGGCGAAACGATCTGGTACGAGTTCTGTTCGCTGAAGACGGCGAGAGGCGTAAAAAGCCGCCAGTTCGTCGGCGAAAGCGGTAGGCGACAATTTTGTCCGCGTAAGCCAATCACGATCGGCGCCAGCCTCGATCCGACCGGCGCTTCGCTCGTTGTCATTCGCCGTCTCGGCGTATGAAACGCCGCGACGGGTCAGATGATCGATAAATTCCGCCCGCGACACGTCAATCACCTAGTCGGAACGCCTGTGCGCTCCTTTAGAAAATCGTCAACAACTCACTCTGAAGGAGTTTAACGACGGTCCGACGACAGACGCCGCTTTAGTACAACTGTTTCAAAAACCTTTGGTTTCTCTATCGCTCACAAGGGACTAAGCGCTTGAATTCTGAAACCACGCCGAAATTCTCATGCTCGTTCGGTCAAACCGAAATTCCACCGGGATGAAGCAAGTATTCGTTTCGTGACGGACCGCGCCGGGTACGGGACGGCAAATCTCTCAAGCGCTTAGTCGTGAAAATCTATCGTCGTCAATCCTTCATCCTCTCGTGATTTTCTCATGTGCAGTTCGCCGTCGCTCATGCTTTGAGGATTTCGCGAACCTCCCATCGAAGGGCCAATAAGTCAACAAACTCGGCCGCCCTCTCACAAGAGTATATCAATGCGTAAAGTTATACTTGTATTACAGAGGATGTTGTCGATAATAATTGGAAAATATTGGCGCTCGAATGATTTTTCAGCAGGACATCTATTGTTATGGGCGATATCCGTTATTGTGTTGCCTATCTTCGCAGCAGCAAAAAAGAACCTCATAACGTCCGCGCCAATTCTGTCCGCGAGGCGCGCGTGACAACGTACCTTGCCGAACGCCGGGCCGGCGGCGACTTTCTTCGAAAGCGATGGGCCGCCCTTTTACTGACCTTTTCGCTGGCGAGCTGTTCGTCTACGGCAGAAATGGCTGGCCTCGGGCCAGGCGACACTGTTGATCCGATCCGCAACACCAATCTCACCGCGCATTTTACAACGAAAGCTGGAACGGGAACCCAGTCGGGAGGCTCGCAAATAGCCGGAGGGCCGCAGCTTTTTCCAGGGTTTGGCGCAACGGCGGGAGTTGCGAAGGCGAACGGCGCGTCAACTGCGGCGGCTGGCGGGTCGGAGGACCCTGGCGTACCAGCAGAAACGTCCGGCGTCGAAATCAATTTTGAAAACGCTGATATTCAAACAGTCGCGAAATCGATCGTCGTCGACAAACTCGGACTCAACGTCGTCATTGATCCGCGCGTTCAAGGCGCCATCACGATCGCATCGGCCGCGCCGATTGCGAAGAAAGATCTCCTGCCCGTCTTTGAAAGCGTATTGCGCATGTCCAATGCGTCAATCACCCGCGAAGGCGATCTCGTAAAGATCATCCCCCTCACCGACGCCGGCGGCGCGAGCGGTCTTCTTAAGCCGAGCGATCCTGGCTTCGGCGTCACGGTCATTCCCCTTCATTTCGCTTCCGCGAATGCGGTCGCGAAGGCCGCTGAGGGTTTTCTAACCAGGCCAGGCGCGGTGCGCGCCGATCCCACCAGAAATGTCCTCATGGTGCAGGGAACGGCGATCGAACGGCAAAATGCGGTCGACGTGGCGGCAAGCTTCGATGTCGAATGGCTGCGCAACCAATCGGTTGGAATTTATCCTCTAAAATCAACGTCGCCAGACATCATGATCCATGAGTTGGAGCATGTCTTCGCGACCGCCGAAGGCGGCCAGGGCCAAGGCTTGATCAGCTTCCAACCCATCGCGCGTATGAACGCCGTTCTTGCGGTCGCGCATGATCGAAAGTTTCTGGAACAGACAACGCAATGGGTCCGGCGCCTCGATCGTGAAGACATGTCCGGGACGACTGTGCGCGTCTATCGTCTCGAACATGGAAATGCGACGAAGATAGCGAAGATCTTGAGCGACATTTTTGCAGGACGCTCGCCGGGAAGCTCCGGCGCCGATGCGGCAAGTCAACTCACTCCAGGGTCCAGCGCATCGCAAAGCCGCCTCGATTCCATTACCAGCGGAAGTTCATTCTCGAACAATTCCAGCAATTCAGGCGGCACGACGGGAGGCCTCACCTCAAACAGCAACAGTGGCGGCGCGTCGTCCAGCGGAGGCGGCTTCGGCAATTCGGACAGTTCACAGTCTGGGAAAAGCGCAAACTCCTTCAGCGGCTTCGCCGACGACAAATCGGGCGACAAGTCAGGCTCGGACTCGAGTTCCTCGTCGCAGTTTGGCGCGCTGGCGAAGGGAATTTTTCAAAGCGTTCGGATCACCGCGGACACCAGCAACAATTCGATCATCGTCTATTCAAGTCAGGACGATTACCGGGTGATCGAACGCTCCATTCGCGAGCTCGACCGACCGCAAGAACAAGTCGGCATCGACGCCACGATCGCCGAAGTGACGTTGACCGACGGGCTGCAATATGGCGTGCAGTACTACTTGGCGAATCACAAAGGCTCGGTCGGGTTCAACGGTGGTCAAACAGCGCCAATCACGGGTGACGCGCCGGGATTCAACCTTGTTCTCGGCTCGCAAGCCTCGCCGAAAGTAATCCTGAGCGCTCTCTCCAGCCTGACCAGCGTAAAGGTTCTGTCGGCGCCATCGCTCGTGGTCAGCGATAATCAGCCCGCCTTTCTCCAAGTGGGCAATTCAATTCCAATTCAAACCGGCAGCGCCAATGTTCTCTCGACGATAACCTCAGGCTCTAACACGGTTTTCAACACGACCACCTATCAAGATACAGGCGTCATTCTCAAAGTCTGGCCGCATATTCACGCCAATGGCGAGGTGCAGCTCGAGATCGACCAGGAAGTGTCGGGCGTCGTCGGCGGAATCCCTGCGACAGGAACCTCGAATCTGACGCCGACTCTTTCCCAGCGGCGCGTGCACTCGACCGTCTCGGTTGATGACGGCCAAACCGTCTTGCTCGGCGGCCTGATAAGCGACGAAGACGACAGGACGCAAAACGGCATACCGGGTCTTCGGCAAATTCGCGGAATTGGCGATTTGTTCGGGACGACGAATAATTCTAAGATGCGTTCCGAAATCATTGTTTTCGTCAGGCCGCGGCTTATACAGGACGGCATTGACGCACAGAGTGTGGCGGAGGAATTCCGGGCTAAGCTCAATACGATGCATACAACCAACGCGAATTTTTACGGCGCGACGTCCTTGCCGAGCAAAAAGACGACCGGCGCAGCGATTCAATGAGCACTGTTGAAGCGAATGAAGACGTTCAGGCGTCGGAGGACGACGAAGTTAGCTTACGGCCGAATCTTTATCTGCTCGCTTTTGGGTCCACCGCAATCGCCCTTCTATCCTTTCTGTTTTTGCCGTGGACCGACGCCGTTTTCTCCACGCTATTGGGTGGTCTGATGATCGCGGGGGCGGACGTCGACGCACGAACATTTTTGCTGCCGGATATTGTGACTTACGGCGCGCTCGCCGTCGGATTCGCCTATGCTTGGTCGACCGGAGGCCAGGAGGCTTGGGCAAGCGTCTTTGCCGCCCTGTCGCAGGCGATCGCCGTGGCCGCCACGCTCCTTTGTCTACGCGCCGCCTATCAATGGCTGCGTGGCCAGGAAGGCCTAGGCCTGGGCGATGTCAAACTCGGCGCCGCGATCGGCGCTTGGCTGCCGTTCAATTTGACGCCGCTCTGCTTTGCTGTCGCGTCAATCGCGGCCCTCGCCTTCGTCCTTGTTCGAGGAGGAGGCCTGGCCACAAAGCGAGTGCTGAAGTTGCCCTTCGGGGCCTTTCTATGTCCTGCGCTTTGGCTGATCTTTTTCATGAATGCATTGCCGAGCTGGTCGTAGGCTTCGATATCCCGGAAACGTCATGCGGTATCGTCTAGGCGCCGTCATTCTGATCGCTCTCATGGTCGGTCTGTCGCACGCCGGGGCGGCGAATTTGACGAGGAACGATCCGCAACAGGGCAGCGAAATCGTCTTGAAGGGCGACATCGCGCAAGGGGATGCCGACACTCTCGACTCAATCGTCCGCGCTGCGCAAGAATCCGGGTTCCCCATCAATACTTTGCGCCTCGACTCGCCTGGCGGCAGCCTCGTCGGCGGGATAGCCCTGGCGCGGTTCGTGCGTCGCCATCCGGAAATATCGATCAAGATCGATGCAGGGGCGATGTGCGCTTCGGCCTGTTTTCTCGCTTTTTCGGCCGGCGCCAACAAGTCCGCCTATTACAACAGCTTTGTCGGCGTTCATGCTGTGGCCGACGACTTCGGCAAAGTGACCGACGAGACCGAAGCCGCCACACAGACAATGGCGCGCATCAGCAACGAGCTTGGCGTTCCAGCGGAGATAACCGCCAAGATGATTGCGACATCTCCGGATCAAATCGTCTGGCTCAAGCCGGAAGAGTTACAAAAAATGGGCGTCGTCCTGCTCGGCAAGCCGACCCACTCAGCCGAAACGACCGCTTCCATCGCGTCCCTGGATGCGCCGCGGCTATCGTCTGTTATCGCGAGCGCGTCCGAGGCCGCCGATCACGGCGACTACGCGACGGCGGTCCGATTGTGGCGTCAATTGGCGGAAAAGGGCCATGGCGCTTCGCAATATAATCTCGGCGAAATGTACTATGCCGGAAAAGGAGTGACACAGGACTATGGCGCGGCGGTCAAATGGTACCAACGCGCGGCCGAACAGGGCGTGCCCGAGGCGCAGCTTGACGTCGGGGTTGCTTACGCCCTTGGGCGTGGCGTTCCACAAGATCTGCAGAAGGCCTATATGTGGCTCTCCATCGCGGCGATCACCTACCCGACCGACAAGGAGCGCGCTCAGGCTGAGAAAGCGCGTAGCCTCATCTCGACGCATATGACGTCTGACGAGATCATGGCGGCCAAGAAACTCACAGGCGGCTGGGCGCGTTCGCGCTAGTCGGGGCTACTCTGAAACGAAGGCGCCACGTTCGGAATCCGGATCATTCTCGCCGAAGAATGGAAAGCGTCCCGGCGCCAATGGCCTTATCTTCACTTTGCCTTGCTCGCCCGGTCGCACGATCCTCTCGAGCGGCGGCAACAACATTTCAAATTCCTCCGCTGCCGGATCCGCGTTGGTAACCACTACGATGAAGGGCTTGCCGGACGGCACATGGATCTCGGCAGGCGTGAAATGATGATCCTTGAGGGTAATCGCATAGGTCGTAAGGTCGTCATCGGCGCGCGCGGCGTCAGCGACGACGAAAATGAACGCGGCGGCGGCGGCGGCGCGAATGAACGATGAAGTCACGGAATTCTCCATTGCGTCACGGATCAACGAAGGAGCGTCTCGCTCCGCGCTTCAGGACCCGGCCTCGAAAAGGCTTTGGGCGAGATATTCGCCTTTGGCCACGCCGGCTGGGCAGGCGAAACAGCCGCCGCCCGTATTGGTGACGAACTGGTTCATCATGTCGAAGCGTGACATCTTGTCGAAGATTTTTATGAAACCTGAACGAAGGTCGCGCTGGTAGCAGATGAAGATCAGGCCGGCGTCGAATTCCATGCCCTGACGCCAGGGCGGCCAACGTTCCGCAGTGACATTGGCGCCATCGTTATAGGAATAGGAGCGGCGCAGGATACGTGAGCCCTCGAGCGCCGCCTGGTGCGCCAGTCGGACATGCGAATTCTCCGGCGTCAGCGGTTCGCCATTGGCGTCCGTTTTAGCGAGGTCGATTGCATCGAATTCATTGGCCCCGCCAAGCGGCGCGCCGGACTTCTTCTGGCGGCCGAAGGTCTGCTCCTGGAAAGCAATGTTCATTCGATCCCAATGTTCAAGCGCCATCCGGGCGCGGCGCGCCACAAGATAAGAACCGCCGCGCATCCAAGCGGGCGCTTCGTCGCCTACCCAGACGACCCTATCCATGTCAGTGGGATCGTCGGCCTTCGGATTGCCGGTGCCGTCTTTAAAGCCCATCAGATTACGCGGCGTTTCGCCCTTGCCATAGTCGGAGACGAATCCAGCCTGCACCCAACGAATTTGCGCAATTCCATAGGCGAGCCCTGTGAGTTGACGCACGGCGTGAAAGACGATTTGCGGATTCTGGGCGCAAACTTGAACAAATAGATCGCCGCCTGTCCTGGCCGGCGCGAGTTGGTCGCCCGGAAAATTCGGCAAATCGACAAAAGCTTCCGGCCTCTGGTTCGCCAGGCCGTATCGATCGCGGCCGTCCTTTATGAAAAGACCGGCGCCAAAGCCGAAAGTCAGGGTCAAACGCGATGGGCCGAGCCCATCGACGTCCATCGGATCGAGCGCGTCCGAATAATCCTTGGCGCTGGGAACTTCGACGGGCTCGCCTGCGGCAAGCGCCGCGCCGGCGCGCGTCCATCGCCGCATGAGCTTAATGACCTCCTCACGCTTCTCCACTGTCAGATCGAACGCGGCAAGATAAGTGTGCGCTTGCGCCGGGGTCAGGATCCCGCCCTGGTGCGCGCCATAGAAGGGTTCGCTCGCGGGCGCGGCGCCCGCTGTTGCGGCGAACCCCTGCGGCGCGGGGGCAAAACTCGCGCCCGCGGCCAGCCCCGCTCCTTGCAGGAAACGGCGGCGCGTTGCGCTCGGCTTGTCCCGATCGTCCCTTTTCACGGCGTCGCCTTGGCCAGCATGTTGACGTCGTCCTCGACATAGTAGAAGCCCGAGCCTTCCGGCGCTATGGCAAGACCAAAGAGATCGCCATTGCCCGGCGGCGATTGCGCCTGATTGGAGTCGATCCATTGGGCGGCGACCTGCTGGCCGGAAGCAGGATCAATCTCGACGACCTGGCCGTTTTTGGCGTTGCAGGTGAGGAGATGGCCCTGCGGCGTCGCGACCAACGCCAGTGGGCGCAACATCATCCCGCCTTGCGTCACGGGGCGGCCCGTGCCTGCGCTCGTAGTGCGGCTCACCGCGTCTGGAATGGCGACAATGCGATTGTCGACCGCGTCGGAGACATAAAGCGTTGAGCCAATCAGGGCCAAGCCGGTTGGGCCGATCAGAAAGACGTCCTTGTCAGCGCGCTGCGCGAAGCCGCCGCCAATGATGGTTTGACCAGTGACCTTAGGCAAGCCGCCTGCGGGAATGGAGAGATTGATCCGCAATACAGTGGCCTTCCGTACGATCACCGGCTGACCCGTCGCCGGATCGAGCCGATCGGGCGGCGGAACGTCGAAGCCCGACATGCTAATAAAAAGCGTGGCCTTATCGCCATTGTCGATCACAGCCATATTGCCCCAGGGTCCGTTGATCCTCGCGCCCGACCAGACGGTTGCGAGCTTGCCGCTGGAATCGAAGACCAAGATGCAGCCGGATCCCTTGGTCGCGGTGGTTCCGTCAGTGCTCGGCGTCGAGCCGACGATAATCCAGCCACTCGAAAGCATCGTCATCGCCGTCGTCAAACCGACGCCGCCTGGGCATTGCGCCAGATTCTGTGGCAATTTGGCGAAGAGGTTAACGCCATGGGTCGACGGATTATAATCGATGATCGTACCGCCCGTGCCCTGCAGGTTCGAAAGATTGTTGAAATTATCGACCAGAACGTCGCCTTTTTGAATCCGACCCGAGGACACTGGCGCGACCACAACCGCATAAGGATTGAGGTCGCCATTGTCAGTAATCGTCGAAGCGAGGGTTGGATGGCGATGCAAATTCGCCAGAAACGTCTCGGCGCGCGCGGCGCCAACGAAGAAGCAAACGGCGGCCAAAGCAGCAGCGCCAGAAAGCTTGATTGCGTTTACATTCAACATACGTCCGTCCTTCAACTGTGACCTTTTTCCGACCGCCGACGTCTAGAACGTAATGTTCGTTCGGACGCCCAAGATCGTCTCGTTTTTGATCTTCTGGCTCGGATTGTTGGGATTGACGACGCCTGCGCCTGGATTGAAAACATATTGAATGTCAGGCTGAATTTGCCACCAAGGCGTGACTTGATATTGATAGGTCGCTTCGAGAAAAGTCTCGCTATGCCGTACCGGCGCGTAGACGCCTGGGTTATAAAAGGCCGTGTCCTGATCGAAGCCGACGGCGCCGTTGCTCACGTGCGTATAGCCGAACCCAATACCAGCCGTGTCGTCGTCACGATTGGTGATCGGCTCGTGCATGGTCAGGCCGCCATTGACGCTGAAGCTGATCAGATTACGGTCTTGCAATGGCGTGAACATCGGCCGGATGAAGACATTGATGTTCCGATCCGGATCTTTGTCGAAGCGATAAATCATCTGATCGGCGACGGCGTAGATCGCATAGTCGCCGCGATGGGTCGCAGGCGTCCCCCCGCTCGCCGGATCGGCGAGCGAAAGGCCCATATTGTCGTAACGCAGGTCGGCAAATCGTTCGCTGTCGTACCAGAATCCTATCTTATAGGTGCGCGCCAGCGGATCAGCTTGATTAGCTTGAACCAGAGTTCCTTGCGATGGGTAGGAATATTGCAATTCCGCAATCGCCAGAACGCCGCCATTGAGTGGGAAACTGGTCCCGCTTGGATTGCGCATCTGCGGGTCGCCGTAATTGGCCGAGACCGGACTGCCATTGAAAACGCCGGCCAAGAAAGTCACGGAATCGGTCGGATGGGCGCGCAGCCGGATACCGAGCGCGGAAAGCGGGTAGGCCGGACCGCCTCCAGGCAGGTCCGCCGAGGGCAGCATCGGCCACCCCATCATTGTGTTGATGAAATAGTTCGAGTTCGTGCTCGTCATGAACTCCTGATCGAGGCTTTGCTGGCCGATTTTGATATCGATCTTGTCGTCGAACATTTTCTGTTGGTACCAAAGCTCCCACAGACGCGTCGCTCGATCGGCTTCGATGCCGCTCGCCGTCTGCAAGGTCGACAGGTTGTCGGCGCTCAAATTCCGACCGTGGATTTGCAGGCCGCTGACATTGAAGAGGCCGC
This sequence comes from Roseiarcus sp., assembly GCA_030153205.1. Taxonomy (GTDB): domain Bacteria; phylum Pseudomonadota; class Alphaproteobacteria; order Rhizobiales; family Beijerinckiaceae; genus Roseiarcus. The sequence continues at coordinate 9,578 of JASLHV010000226.1, forward strand.
CCTGCCAACCGAAGGCGCGCTGCGTGTCCATCTGCAAGGTCGCCGTCGTAAGCCCTTCATAATCGAAGCCTCTGCGCGTCCCACCCGTCACGTTGCCGAGGATTTCGCTCTGTTCCTGGATCGTCAGTGTCATGCCCGCAGACGCGAGCACGGGTCTCAAACCCCACATGTCGCCGAATAGAGTCGC
>JASLHV010000400.1 GCA_030153205.1 Roseiarcus sp.
CAGGTTCGGAGCAAGTTTCGCTTCGGCCATCGCGCTCTCCTTCAAAGGGGGGAAACATATCATCGGGTAGCGGACTGGCCAAATACGGGCGGGGAAGGGCCGACCTAGCGTGACGCCACGTTTTCTCGAAGATCTTGAAATAATTGGCGCGGGATACGCAGGTTGAACCGACGCAAAGATCAATGACGGGTGGAACGCCCGACTTACACTCCTCTATACGGCAGAAAATTGGATAAACGCCGCAAAAAGGCGAGATTAAGCAGCCGTTCGGATTCGACCCGTCGACCAAAGCTGGTCCTTTGCGCTATTGCATTCGGTTAGGCCGCGAGGCTCCAATGACATCGGAGGCCGGATCAGTGCTCCAGCTCGGGTATAAGGCGTCGGCGGAACAATTTGGGCCGACGGAATTGCTGCAGTTTTCTTGCCTCGCGGAGCAGGCGGGCTTCGACTCGGTTTTTATCAGTGATCATTTCCAGCCGTGGAAGCATCACGGCGGCCACGCTCCTTTTTCGCTCTCATGGCTTGGCGCCCTTGGGGCGCTCACATCGCGCATCGTCATCGGCACGAGTGTGATGACGCCCACATTTCGTTATCATCCCGCTGTCGTGGCGCAAGCTTTCGCGACTCTGGGAATTATGTTTCCCGATCGGATCGTGCTCGGCCTCGGCACGGGGGAATCGCTCAACGAGGTTCCGTCGACTGGTGTGACGTGGCCCGATTTCAAGGAGCGATTCGCCCGTCTGCGCGAGGCCGTCAACCTGATCCGCCGACTTTGGACCGAGGACCATGTGACATTTGAAGGGCAATACTATCGCACAAAGGACGCCACCATCTATGATCGGCCCGCGGTCGCTGTTCCGATCTACGTCGCTGCCGCCGGCGCGCAGATTGCGAAATACGCTGGTCGGTCTGGAGACGGCCTGATCTGCACCAGCGGCAAGGCTCGCGAACTTTATACGGAAACAATATTGCCAAAGGTGCTTGAAGGGCGAGGCGAGGCCGGCTCCCGAGCGCCTGATTATGCGCTGATGATCGAGGTCAAAGTTTCGTTCGACACGGATATGAAACGCGCGATGGAGGACACGCGTCACTGGGCGGTTCTCGCCTTGACCCCCGAAGAGAAGGTTTCCGTCCACAGTCCTCAGGAGATGGAGCGCCTCGCGGCAGGGCTCTCGGCAGAGCGCGCCGCGAGCCGTTGGATCGTCTCAACCGACCCGGATGAGCATGTCGAGAGGATTGGCGACTATGTCGACCTCGGTTTCAAGCACTTGGTCTTTCATGCGCCGGGTCCCGACCAGGAGCGCTTCATCCGGCTTTATGCTGAGCGCGTGCTGCCCCGCCTGCGTCGCCGCTTTGGCGGGCTGGGCGAAACGGGCAGGGGGGAATGACCTCTCTCGAGATCGTTCCCTTGCTCGGCATGCCCTTGATCAGGGCGGGCGATGATTTGGTCGAACTCATTGCATTGGCGCTCAAGCGGAACGGCGTTACGCTATTCTCCGGAGACGTGCTTGTCGTGGCGCAAAAAATCGTCTCGAAGGCCGAAAACCGTGTCGTCGACCTCGCGACGATCAAGCCTTCTGAGCAGGCCATCGCGCTCGCGGCCGACGTCGACAAGGACGCGCGGCTCGTGGAAGTCATTTTGTCTGAGTCTGTCCGCATCGTACGGGCCCGCCGCGGTGTGCTGATCGTCGAACACAGACTTGGCTTCATCATGGCGAACGCCGGAGTGGACCAGTCAAATGTTGCGCCTGGAGACGGCTCCCAGCACGTACTTTTGTTACCGGAGAACCCAGATCGAAGCGCCGAGACGCTCCGCCGCGGACTCACTGCGATTACCAAGACCGAGATTGCGGTCGTCATAAACGACAGTTTTGGGCGTCCGTGGCGCCGCGGAACCGCCGGCGTCGCGATAGGTGCTGCGGGTCTGCCCGCGCTCATCGATCTACGCGGCCGGCCCGACCTGTTTGGCCGAGCGCTCGAGGTCAGCATCATCGGTTTCGCAGATGAGGTCGCCGCCGCGGCCTCGCTCTTGATGGGCCAGGCGGATGAGGCGCTGCCCGTGGTCTTGATCCGTGGGCTGCGCTGGACCGCGCCGGCATCGGCGGCGGCGACCATCGTACGTTCTCCAAATGAGGATCTGTTTCGATGAGTGGGGATCTGATCGTCGCACTATCCGGCGGTATCGGAGGCGCCAAACTCGCGTTAGGACTCAGCCGAGTCATGCCGCCGGACAATCTGCTTGTCGTGGCCAACGTGGGTGATGATTTCGAGCATTTCGGGCTCCACATCTCGCCGGACGTCGATACATTGATGTATACGCTGGCCGGCCTCGACAACAAGAACTTGGGATGGGGGCGGCAAGACGAGACCTGGTCGTTCATGGAGACGCTGGCCACCCTCGGCGGCGAGGACTGGTTCCGCCTAGGCGATCGCGACCTAGCGGTTCATGTCCAGCGAACGCGCCGGCTGCGGGCGGGCGAGCCTCTTTCCGCCATCACTGCCGATTTCTGTCGCCGGCTCGGTGTCGGTCCACGCGTGCTGCCGGCGACAGACGATCGATTACGTACGAGACTGCGAACGGACGAGGGATGGCTCGATTTTCAGGACTATTTTGTGCGTCTTCAATGCCGCCCAGTCTTGCGGGAGCTTGCTTTCGTGGGCGCCGAATCTGCGAGACCTCATCCCGACCTTCTGGAGGCCTTGCGCGACGAACGGTTGCGCGCGGTGATTATATGCCCCTCCAACCCCTTTATCAGCGTGGAGCCGATTTTGGCGGTGCCAGGGGTTCGCGAAGCTCTTTCCGCCGCTCCGGCGCCTGTCGTAGCGATCTCCCCCATCATCGGTGGACGCGCGATCAAAGGTCCGACGGCCAAAATGATGACTGAGCTCGGAATGAGACCGAGCGCTGCCGCCGTAGCGGAGCGCTACGGCGATCTGCTCGATGGTTATGTCATGGATGTCGTAGACGTCGAGGACGCGGCGCACGTTGTACCAAAGGTGACGCTT
>JASLHV010000415.1 GCA_030153205.1 Roseiarcus sp.
GGCATTGGCCGATGCGGCGGCGACGATCGTCGCCAATGCGGTCGATCTTCCCGGCCATCCGTCGATAACCCGGGCTTCCGCCGCCTCGCGCGATCCGCAAAGCGATCTTGGCGAACGGCTCGTGACAGTCGATGTCGGACCCCTGACGCCGGAAGAGGTCACAACAGCGCTCGCCGCTGGCGTCGCTGCGGCTGAGCGCCTGCGCCGGACGGGACTGATCGAAGCGGCCGCGCTCAATCTCTGCGGCGAAACGCGCGTTTGCGGCGTCGGGACGAGGCTTTACAAGTCTGAGCAGCCTCTGCGTCATGGCGAGGAGCGAAGCGACGAAGCGCAGCGCCCAAGACCGTATGGATTGCTTCCCTTCGCGCGCAATGACGGCGTGCGTATTCAAACCATCGGGAACGAACCTCATGCCGTCGGTTGAAGAGCGCAAGCGCCTCGTCTCCATTGAAGAAATATTTCACGAGGGCGGCCCGGTCGCGGCCAAGCCGTACCGCCGCGCGGTCATCCTATCCGTGATCAAGAATCCTTTCGCGGGCCGCTATGTCGAAGACATCGCCGGCTTCTCCGACGATTTGAAGCCGCTCGGGCTCGCCATGGCGAAAGCCCTAATCGAGGCGCTTGGCGGCGATGCGAAAGCCATCGAGGGCTATGGCAAGGGCGCCATCGTCGGCGCCGCCGGCGAGATCGAGCATGGGGCGCTGTGGCATGTTCCGGGCGGCTATGCGATGCGCGAAGCCCTGGGCGGCGCGATGGCGATCGTCCCTTCAGCGAAAAAAGTCGCCGGACCCGGCGCGCGGCTCGACGTGCCGATCACCCATATCAACGCCTCCTATGTGCGCAGCCATTTCGACGCGATCGAAGTCGGCGTCGCCGACGCGCCCCGCGCCGACGAAATTCTCCTCGCCCTCGCCATGACGACCGGCGCTCGCGTACATAATCGCGCCGGCGGCCTCAAGGCCTCCGACATCAAAGGACTGGACGGGCTGCGATGAAAGCCAAAATCCGCAAGCTCCTGACCTTCGTCGAAGAGACGCGCTTTGAAATGGATCGGGCGGTGTCGCCGCCGACACGACGTGCGGCGGCTGTCGCCGTCATCGAAAATCCTTTCGCTGGCCGCTATGTCGAGGATCTCTCCGAACTGATCGATATTGGCGAGGAGCTTGGCGACTTGCTGACGGCTCGCGCGGTGGCCGCGCTCGGCATTGAAGGCCCGAAAGCGGAGAGCTACGGCAAAGCCGCCGCCATCGGCGAGAACGGCGAGTTGGAGCATGCGGCGGCGATTTTGCACCCCAAGCTCGGCGCGCCGGTACGCAAGGTTCTCGGCAAGGGCGCGGCGCTGATTCCTTCGTCGAAAAAACGCGGCGGCCCTGGCGTGGCTTTGGATGTGCCGTTGGGCCATAAGGACGCAGCTTTCGTGCGGAGCCATTTCGACGGCATGGAAGTGCGCGTCGCCGACGCGCCGCGGGCCAATGAGATTGTCGTCGCGGTGGCGGTGACGGATTCCGGACGTCCCCTACCCCGCGTCGGCGGCTTGAAGAAGGACGAGATCAAAGGCGTCGATGGACTTCGGTGAGTTCACGGAATAGTACGTAGAGGGAGTGATTGTCATGAAAAGTTTAGCCGCCGCGCTATCCGCGCTTGGGCTGATCGCTGGTTTGACTTCCATCAGCGCGCCGGCGCAAGCGCAGGAGACGATCAAAATCGGCGAAATCAATTCCTATTCCGGCCTGCCGGCTTTCACCGAGCCTTATCGCAAAGGCTGGCAATTGGCTGTCGAGGAGATCAACGCCGCCGGCGGCGTCAATGGCAAGAAAATCGAAGTCATTTCAAAGGATGACGGCGGCAAACCCGCCGACGCCGTCACCGCCGCCAACGAGCTTGTGTCCAAAGACCAGGTCGTGATGCTGTCCGGCACGTTCTTCTCCAACATCGGCCTCGCGGTGGCGGATTTCGCCAAGCAGAAGAAAATCCTCTTCCTCGCCGCCGAGCCGCTGACCGACGCGATCACCTGGTCCAAGGGAAATCGCTACACTTTCCGTTTGCGGCCGGCCAATTACGAACAAGCGGCGATGCTCGCCGAAGAGGCGGCGAAATTGCCCGCCAAGAAATGGGCGACGATCGCGCCGAACTACGAATATGGACAATCCGCCGTCACCGTCTTCAAGAAACTCCTCTCCGAGAAGCGGCCGGATATCCAATGGGTCGGCGAGCAATGGCCGCCACAGGGCAAGATCGACGCCGGCGCCGTTGTCGAAGCCATCGCCAAGACTGAGCCCGAGGCGATCTTGAATGTCACCTTTGGTCCCGACCTCGTGAAACTCGTTCGCGAAGGCAACACGCGCGGCTTGTTCAAAGATCGTTCCGTCGTCAGCTTCCTGACCGGCGAACCGGAATATCTCGATCCCTTAAAGGACGAGACGCCGGAAGGTTGGGTCGTCACCGGCTATCCCTGGAACGCTGTCTCCATCCCGGAGCACGCGGCTTTCTTGAAAGCCTACCAGGCGAAATATAACGACTATCCGCGCCTCGGCTCTGTCGTCGGCTATTCCACCATGAAATCCGCCGCCGCCATCCTCGCCAAGGCCGATTCAACCGATAGCGAAAAACTCGTCGACGCGGCCGAAGGCATCCAAGTCGATACGCCCTTCGGCAAAGTCGCTTTCCGCAAGGCCGACCACCAGTCTACCCTCGGCGCCTTTATCGGCAGGACCGCGCTGAAAGACGGCAAAGGCGTCATGGTCGACGTATCGTACCGCGACGGCGCGAAATATTTGCCGTCGGAGGAAGAGGTCAAGGCGCTGAGACCACAGGATTGAGTGTGACGGTCGGCGAAGCGGGCGCGATGGGGACCATGCGAAGCACGGTCAAGGGGGTACGGCCTCTCCAGCAAATCCTCACCGCCGCGGCCCCCTCAACCGCGCTACGCGCGGTCCCCCTCCGCGGCTTCGCGGGGGAGGATCAACGAGCCGCCGCTCCGTGACGTTCCTCTTCGTCCAATTCGTCACCGGGTTAGCCAGCGCTTCGTCCCTTTTCCTGGCTGCTTGCGGCCTCTCCATCATTTTCGGCGTCACGCGGATCGTCAATTTCGCTCACGGCGCCTTCTACATGCTTGGCGCCTATGTCGCCTTCACGCTGACCGAACGTCTCGCCGGCGATTTCGGCTTTTGGGGCGGACTGGTCCTTGCCTCTCTTGCGGTCGCCGTGATCGGCGCTTTGATCGAAATGATCCTGCTCCGCCGCCTTTATGGCGCGCCGGACCTTTTGCAACTGCTGGCGACCTTCGGCGTGACGCTGGCGGTAGAGGATCTCGCGCTGCTGATCTGGGGACCGGAGGATCTCCTTGGCCGACGCGCGCCTGGTTTCAAAGGGGCGATCAGCCTCTTCGGCCAAGCCTTCCCAACTTATGATCTATTGCTCACCGTGCTCGGCCCGTTGGTTCTGGGCGTGATCTGGCTCTTGTTCCGCCGCACGCGTTGGGGCGTGCTCGTGCGGGCCGCGACACAAGACCGGGAAATGGTGGCGGCGCTCGGCGTCAATCAAAAATGGCTCTTCACCAGCGTCTTTGCGCTCGGCGTCTTTCTCGCCGCGCTCGGCGGCGCTTTGGAGCTGCCGCGCGAGGCGGTGAGCCATACGATGGACTTGCAGATCATCACAGAGGTTTTGGTCGTTGTGGTGATCGGCGGGCTTGGCAATGTGCTCGGCACTTATCTCGCCGCGATCATCGTCTCCGAACTCAATGCGTTCGGAATATTGATCTTCCCGAAAATCTCGATCGTACTTGTCTTCGTCGTCATGGCTCTCGTGCTCGTCCTGCGGCCCTGGGGCCTGCTCGGCAAGCCAGAGGCCGCGGCGCGCGTCGCCAGCGGCCTGTCGATCGCACGTTGGCGTCCCTTGGATTCGCGCAGGCGACTGCTTGTCGCCCTTCTCATCGCGGCGGCGGCGCTACTGCCGATCGCCGCCGGCGATTATATTCTCATCGTCACGACGGAAGTGCTCATCTTCATCCTCTATGCGGCGAGCCTGCATTTGCTCGTTGGCGCAGGCGGCATGATTTCCTTTGGTCACGCCGCCTATTTTGGTCTCGGCGCCTATGGCGCGGCGCTCGCGTTGAAGCAATTCGGCCTGCCGATGGAGGCGGCTTTAGCGGCGGGTCCTTTGCTGGGCTTTGCCGGCGCGCTTCTCTTCGGCTGGTTCTGCGTGCGCCTTTCCGGCGTCTATTTCGCCATGCTGACGCTCGCCTTCGCGCAGATCGCGTGGTCCATCGCCTTTCAATGGAGCGAGGTCACCGGCGGCGATAATGGCCTGATCGGAGTCTGGCCCAGCGCCTGGGCGGCAAGTCCGTCGCATTTCTATTGGCTGACGCTGGCGCTCGTGGTCATCGGCGTCGCGCTCTTGCGCATCATCGTATTTTCGCCTTTCGGCTACGCCTTGCGCGCGCTTCGCGACAGCGAGCTTCGCGCCGAGACGATCGGCCTCTCGCGCCATCACATTCAATGGATAGGCTTCGCCATAGCCGGCGCCTTCGCCGCGCTCGCCGGCGCGCTTTACGCTTTTTTGAAAGGCAGCGTCTTCCCCGATAATCTCGGCATTCCACTGTCGATCGACGGACTGGTGATGGTTCTGATCGGCGGCGTCGGCGCGGTTTCGGGCGGCGCGTTCGGCGCCGCGCTTTATAAGTCTCTATCGATCTGGGTCATCAGCCATACCGATTATTCCAAACTGGCGCTTGGCCTGTTGATTGTCGCACTCGTCGCCTTTTTCCCGCGCGGCGTTCTTGGCTTCTTCGAAGATTGGCGCAGCCGCAGTGGTTCATCGGCCGAGGGATCGACGCCATGATCATCCTGGGCGTCGAAAATCTCGGCAAGACTTACTCGGGTTTCGAAGCGGTCAAGGGCGTCAGCTTTTCTCTGCAGGCGGGCGAAATGCTCGCCTTGATCGGCCCGAATGGCGCCGGCAAAAGCACCTGTTTCAACATGATCAACGGGCAACTCGCGCCGACGAAGGGCCGGATCGAGATTTTTGGACGCGATGTCGGCGGTATGACGCCGCGCGACATCTGGCGTCTCGGCGTCGGTCGTACTTTCCAGATCGCCGCGACTTTTGCGTCGATGACCGTCGCTGAAAATGTACAAGTCGCCCTGTTCTCTCACTACCGGCGTCAGTGGCGCGCGCAAGGCTGGGCGGCGCGGTTCTATACCGACGAGGCGGCGGCGCTGCTCGCCCTCGTCGGTATGCAGGCCCAGGCGGAGCGAAGCTGCGGCGAACTCGCTTATGGCGATCTGAAGCGTCTGGAATTCGCGCTCGCACTCGCCAATGACCCCAAACTATTGCTGATGGACGAGCCGACGGCCGGCATGGCGCCGAAGGAACGCGGCGCGATGATGGCGCTTGTCTCGGCCGCGACGCGCAAGCGCGGCATCGGCGTTCTTTTTACAGAGCATGACATGGACGCCGTGTTCGGCTACGCCGATCGTATCCTTGTGCTCAATCGCGGCGTCCTGATCGCGGAGGGTCCGCCGGCCGCTGTGCGCGCCGATCCGCAAGTGCAGGCCGTCTATCTTGGCGCAGGGTCTCTCTATGGAGGCGGCGCGTGACCGCCGGCGCCAAGCTCCAGGTCGCCGGTCTCAACGCCGCGTACGGGCGCGCTCATATCCTCTTCGACGTTTCGCTCGACGTGCGCGCTGGCGAAGCGGTCGCGCTGATCGGGCGCAATGGCGCGGGTAAATCGACGACATTCCGGGCTATCCTCGGTCAGATCGCCAATTGTAGCGGCGCAATTACATTCGACGGCGAGGACATCTCCCGCTTGGCGCCGCACGAAATCGCGCGGCGCGGCCTCGGCTATGTGCCGGAGGACCGACGCATCTTTTCGGACCTGACGATCGCCGAGAATCTCGAGGTCGGGCGGCAGCCTCCCCGTCCCGGCGCGCCGCATTGGACGCTGGCGCGGCTCTTCGAAATTTTTCCCAACCTGCGTGAGATGGGCGCGCGCCTTGGTGGCCGAATGTCGGGCGGCGAACAGCAAATGTTGACCATCGCAAGAACCCTCATGGGCAATCCATCGCTCGTGCTCCTCGACGAGCCTTCGGAAGGTCTCGCGCCCAAAATCGTCGAACAAATGATCGAAGCGATTCAAGCCATGAAATCGAAAGGGCTGAGTCTTTTAGTCAGCGAACAAAATCTCCACTTCGCCCGGCTCGTTGCGGATCGGGTCGCGGTGATCGAAAAGGGCTCGATACGCTTCGCTGGAACGATGGCTGAATTCGAGTCGAGGCCGGACATTCGTGACGCTTATTTGGCTTTGTAAGCGCAACGGCTAGTAGCGATTAGGATCATCATGCTACCCAAGACGCGCATGACGAAAGAAAGACCCAAAGCCCCCACGAAAAGCGAAAGCTATATCCTCGACTCGCAGGTTGGATTCGTGTTGCGTCAAGCTCAACAACGCCACACGACGATTTTCGCGTCGCTCATGGTCGAAGGCCTTACGCCAACGCAATGGGCTGCGCTGTCCAAGCTCAAGGAGATCGGACCGTCCTCGCAGAATTTGCTCGGCCGGCTCACGGCGATGGACGCAGCCACGATCAAAGGCGTCATCGACCGCCTGACCAAACGCGGCATTACCGAGACCAGACCGGATCCCGCCGATGGAAGACGTCTGCTGGTCACGCTGACCGCGGTTGGCGCCGCGGTCTATGACAAAGCCGCGCCGATCGCCGCTCGCATAACCGAGCAGACATTGGAGCCGTTGAACGAAGAAGAGCGTCGGACCTTCGTTGAGCTGCTGAGAAAACTCACCTAGACGTCCTATTCCTCCGGCTCCGTGGTGAACAACAGCGGATAGCCTTTAGCGCGTCCGGCATCGGTCGCGCGCGTCGCCTTGGTTTCAGCGACATCCTTAGTGAAGACGGCGACGACGCAAACGCCTTTGCGATGCGCGGTCAACATAACCGCATAGGCGCGATCCTCGTTCATTCGGAATTCTGCTTTCAAGATCATCACGACAAATTCGCGCGGCGTATAATCGTCATTGACGAGTATAACTTTATGCAGCTTCGGCCGCTCAGTCTTGACCTTGGTTTTCGTCCTCGGCTTGGCCGTCGTGTCTGCCATAGGCGCTCGATCCGAAAGTGGGAGGTTTGACTTCTATTTTCCCACTTTTGCCGCAGTGCGTCATCCCTAAAGAGAGGCGCAGGTCATCCTGCGACCACGCTCGGCACTTTTGTCGCAGGCGGCGTGTTGCGACTGCGCTGCGAGCGAACCACGCCATCAATGACGGTCATGCCGACGCCCGGCAGATCGCCCAGGGCGATGCTCTCCAACAGCGTCTTGCCCGCGGTATGTTGAGCGCGGTCGAGGAAAACGAAATCAGCGGCGCGGCCGACTTCGATCAAACCGCAATCGAGCGCCCGCATACGCGCCGTGTTGCCCGTGGCAAAGCAGAAGGCGATTTCCGCGGGGACTTCGCCGAGCGAAGCCAGCAATGAAATCATCCGTAAAATGCCAAGCGGCTGCACCCCAGAGCCGGCCGGCGCGTCAGTGCCGAGGATCACGCGATCGAGCTGCTTCATCTCCTTGGCGGCGCGCAATGTGACCAGCGCCGCGCGCTCGTTGCCATTATGGACCAGCTCCAATCCTCGGCCGCATTGCTCGCAAAGGCACCGGATCTGATCGTCAGGAAGCGCCGTATGGCCGCCGTTGATGTGGCCGATGACGTCGGTGTCGGCTTCGAGCACGACGTCCTTATCGATAAGTCCGGAGCCTGGAATCGACGGTCCTCCGGTGTGGATCGTCGAGTTGATCCCATATTTGCGCGCCCAAGCGACCATCTTGCGCGCGGTTGGCCCGTCTTTAACGCCGCCAAGGCCGACCTCGCCGAGGTAGCGCACGCCGGCCTGGGCGAGTTCCGCGAAATCGCGCTCCTCCATGCCTGGCTCGATGACCGGCGCGCCGGCATGGACTTTCACGCCGCTCGCCCGAAAGGATGAAAAGCAGCGCTGCGCATAAATCGCCATCGCCTTGAGGCCGACAACGTCGCGCGGCCGACCAGGCGTATGAACTTCGCCAGCGGAAATCATTGTCGTGACGCCGCCGTGCAGACAGGAATCGATCCAGCCAAGCTGGTTCTGCCGTGGCGTCCAATCGCCGGCGACAGGATGGACATGGCTGTCG
>JASLHV010000416.1 GCA_030153205.1 Roseiarcus sp.
GATAGCCACCGTCGATGAGGGTTCGTGCATCGCGCGCGAAAGTCGCAGGATTGCAGGAGATGGCGATGACCCGCGGCGCGCCGCTCTTAGCGATTTCCGCGGCCTGCGCCGCCGCACCGGCGCGCGGAGGGTCGAAAAGCACCGTATCGAAGCGCTTCAATTCTTCTGGCGTCAGCGGCCGGCGGAAGAGATCGCGCGGCTCTTGGCTCATGGGCAATAGACCTCGCGTATCTCGGGCCGCGCGGGTGAGAGCGGCGAGCGCGCCCGCATCCAGTTCAACCGCATGGACCTTGAAGCGCTCAGCGAGAGGCAGCGCGAAAGCGCCCGCGCCGCAAAAGAGATCGGCGACGCGTTCGCCTTCCACCGCCTCGATCGCCAAAGCGGCGAGAACACGTTCGCCTTCGGCGGTCGCCTGGAGAAAACCGCCCGGCGGCAGCGTCACGCGCGCCGCGCCCATCAGGACTTCCGGCGCGCGGCGCTCGATGAGGATTTCGCCATGGCTGGAGAGCCGGGCAAGATCGAGCCGCCCAGCGACGGCGATAAGCGATTGCCGCAGCGTGAAATCCAAAGCACCCGCGCCGCGAAAATCTATATCGAGGCCGGCAAGGGTGGCGGTGACGGCGATATCGAGCGGCTTGCCGAGCCGATGCAAAGCTCTGGCGATTTCTCGCGCGCTTGCGAGGGCGGCGCTCATCGACGGCGCGAGGATTGGACAGGTTTCGATGGCGACGACGCGATGGGCGCGCGCTTGCATATAGCCGACGCTTGTTCCTTCGCTTGTGTAGCGGGCGTGAAAAGTCGCGCGCCGTCGCCCCTCGCCATGAGCGTCGACGAGCGGATGCACATCTGTTTCGACATGCGCTTGCGCAAGCGCGCGCAAAAGAATGTCGCGTTTCCATTGCCCGTAGAGAACCGGATTCATGTGTTGAGCGGCACAGCCGCCGCAATCGCCAAAATAGGGACAAAGCGGCGCGGCGCGCTTATGGCTCGGCGTCAGGATATCCAGGAGCGTTCCGCGATCGCCGGCGACGCGCGCGCGTACTCTTTCGCCTGGCAATGCGTAGGGGATGTAGATCGCGCCTTGGGCGCTTTTCACAATGCCTTCGCCGCGCGACCCGAGGGAGGCGATGTTCAATTCTTCGACGGCCTCAGCCATGGCGCGCGCCAAGAAGGAATTCCTCGGCGCCGTCGCCGCCGCGGATCGGCGAAGGGACGACGCCGAGACTCCTCCAGCCAAGCGCTGCGACGCTGGCGATGATCGCGGCACAAACCTCGCTCTGCGTCGCCACGTCCTTGACGGCGCCTTTTTTCACTTTGTCGCGACCGGCTTCGAATTGCGGCTTGATCAGCACGGCCAGCCAAGCGCTGTCAGCGGCGAGCGGAAGAACATGCGGCAGGACATGCCGCAACGAAATGAAGCTGACGTCGCAGACCATCGCCTGCGGCGGGGCCTCGAACATTTCTCTTACGATCTTCCGCGCGTCGAGAGATTCATGAACGACAACGCGAGGATCGGCGCGCAAGCGAGGATCGATCTGATCCCGGCCGACGTCGACGGCGTAGACGAGGCGCGCGCCCCGGGAGAGGAGCACGTCGGTGAAGCCGCCGGTCGATGCGCCGACATCGAGGCAAACGAGGCCGCTTGGATCGAGTTTGAACGCGTCCAACGCGGCCGCAAGTTTGACGCCGCCGCGCGAGACCCAGGGATGCGGCGCCTCGGCTTCGATTCGCGCGTCCGTCTCAATAAGCGTCGAGGCCTTGCGCAAAATTTCGCCATTGATCCGTACCAAGCCGGCCTCAATCGCCGCTTGCGCGCGCGCCCGGCTTTGAAATTCGCCGCGCTCGACGAGAAGAACGTCGGCGCGTTTGCGTATTTCATTCATCGCAACGTCACTCATGCTTCACAGAAATAAAACGCCACGTCACGGGCTCTCTCGTCGCTCGTTTGTCGCACGATCGCGCTATTGACCCGTGTCCGCAAGACACGGGCGGAAACGAGGAGACCCCTATGGCTCACGCCAATCGCGCCGCCGAACACCATGAGCATGCAGCCGAGCATCACGAAAGCGCGGCGCATCACCATCGTGAAGCGGCGAAACACGCAGCGGGCGGCGCTCACGAAGCGGCCGGCCATCACGCGCATCTTGCGCGCGCTCACGATCTGCACGCCGAACATCACGCCAACGAGGCGACCAAAGCGCACGCCGACCATCACCACGAATCCATCGCCGCCGAGTGAGGCGGCGAGGGGAGCGTTCGCGTTTTAAAAGTTCCGCGTCGCGGCGGCTCGCCGTCGATCGTTTGGGAGGACGATCGAAGGAAGAGCCGCCGTGTTCATTTGTACTTTGCCTCTCCGGCGTCATATTTGATAGCCCACGACAGGGGCTCGATTTAATCCGTCTCTCTAACGCGCCGCTTGGAACTGGATTTCCCCTTTGTTCAGGAAGCAGGTCTTGTTGAACAACCGCAAATCCAGCGGGTTCGGGAGACGAACGTCTCGACTATCGGGACACGGCTTCTTCGACGGATCGTAGGATCGATCAATCTGAGACAGAAAGACGACGATGAGTCCTCGCTCCCGCGCAAACGACTTCAGCGCTCGGACCTGCGTCGCCAATTCGGGTTTTTCACGTTTCTGATCGAGCAACTGAAGATAGTCCACGACAACCAAGGCCCCGCTCTGCGCTGACGCCAGCGCCTCTATGATGTAGTCGGCGCTTATGGCGTCGGAGCAGTTGCATTTGAACACACCGTCGAATTGCGCGCACTCCGCTCCAATTGCCTCGAAACAATCCTGGATGTCCCTTTCCGTATACTCAAGCGTGAAGAACATGGCCCGATTGCCGGATTTCATGGCTTCGACTGCGAGGGCAAGGCTCATCAGAGTCTTGCCTTGGCCGGGGCGCGCTCCCAGCAACACCATGTCGCCAGGGCTCAACCGAGCCAGTAGCTTACCGGCGGGCGTCAACGCCGACAGTTTCGCTGCGAGGAGGCTCCAATCGTTGTAGCCTTCCTGAAAGGCTATGCGTCTCAGCGCTTCGTTGAGCGGAATCTTTTCTTCGCGGGATAAAAGTTTGGCCTTTCGTTTCAAATAATGAACTGGCGCAGACAGCTTCATAGCAACCTCCTATTGCGAGCAATTTTCGCAATCCCTCCTTATGCTGGACGCTCGAACAGTCGGTCCGATGATGGGTAGCCCCGTATGGATTGTACTTTCCCGAGCGGAGGGGGAGGCGTGGGCCGCGCCCGAATCAAATTATAGATCAATCCTTGCAAGTCAGAAATCGCGCGCATGCCCAAGCGAAAAGTCTGCTCCCTTGGGAGCCAGAAATTCGAACTGGCCCCAAAATACGCATGCGTCGTCGGCTTGACATAACTCCTGTTATCGATAACGATTGTTATCGATAACAACAAAGATTGGGCGGCCGGCAATATCGCCTTCGACGGCGCCCGAAGAATGTCTTCGATCCTGACAAGAAGATTTGGGGCGCGAAGTAGGTTTGACCGGCCGGCGTTTCTCTGAGACGCCGGCCGATGAAAATATGACCGATAGTTTCGAAAAGTCAGGGCGCAATCAGCCCACAATGGCGGATGTCGCCGCGCGCGCCGGCGTCTCGGCGATGACGGTGTCGCGCGCGCTCGGCAAGGGCGGTTCGATCGCCGAAAGCACGCGCCGACGCATCATGGCGGCGGCGGACGAGCTTGGCTATGTATTCGACCAGGCCGCGGGGACGCTTTCCTCGAAGCGCTCGGGCTTTATCGCGGTGCTGATCCCGGCTTTCGACAATTCCAACTTCGCCGATACGACACGCGGCCTCGCCGAAGCCATCGAATCCTCGGGACTGCAGGTTCTATTCGGCTGTACGGATTATTCGCTCGATAAAGAAGAGCGGCTGATCGAATCCATGCTTCGGCGTCGGCCGGAAGGGATGATCGTCACCGACGGTCGTCATACGGAGCGCGCGAATCGCCTTCTTCGTACTTCCGGCGTTCCGGTCGTCGAGACTTGGGACATGCCGAGCGACCCGATCGAGCATGTCGTCGGCTTCTCCAACGCCGATGCGATGAACGCCGTGGTTCATAGCCTCTATCAACGCGGCTACCGGCGCATCGCTTTTATCGGCAGCGCCAGCGCGCGTGATACGCGCGGCGGCGATCGCGAGCGCGGCTATCGGCAAGCGGTCGGGAGCTTGGATATGCCCAAGGGACGGATCGTCTCGATCGGCGAGCCGCCGATGTCGATGACGCACGGCTGCGCGGCGATCGTCGAAGTTCTGTCGCGATGGCCGGACACCGACGCCGTCGCCTGCCTATCCGATCTCGCCGCCTTCGGCGCATTGATGGAATGCCGAAGGCGCGGATGGGATGTGCCGGGACGCGTCGCTTTGGCGGGGTTCGGCGATTTCGAATTATCGCGTACCGCCGCGCCGCGGATCAGCACGGTCTTCGTCGACGCTTTCGCGATCGGACGCGCTGCGGGCGAGATCATGCTGCAAGCGATCGAGGCGGCGCGGAGCGGCGGCATTCTCACGCCGCAGATCGTCGCTCAGCCCTTCCGCGTGCTCGAACGCGAGAGCGCGTGAAGCCGTCTAGCCGCCGGGTTTCGTCGCGACAATGAACAGGCGCGGATAGAGGAAAAGCACGCGCCCGTCCGCCTCGCTGGGATAGGCCGCGGCGAGCTCCTCCATATAGCGCGCGATGAATTGTTCGCGCTCGGCCTCGTCGAGCGGATTGAGGAAGGGACGCAAGCCGCTGCCGCGGAACCAATC
The DNA here is from genome assembly GCA_030153205.1 of Roseiarcus sp. Lineage (GTDB taxonomy): Bacteria > Pseudomonadota > Alphaproteobacteria > Rhizobiales > Beijerinckiaceae > Roseiarcus. The sequence continues at coordinate 4,770 of JASLHV010000416.1, forward strand.
GACGAGTTCGCCGACGCCGTTCAGCGAGTGAATATAGGTCGTCTGCCAGATTTCCAACTTTGCGCCGAGCGGCCGCAGCCAGCGATAATAGTCGGAATAGGCGCCGATGACCGCGCGCGTTTTGGCGATCGGCACGAGGCGATCGATCCAAGGTCCGTCCGCAGCGACCATGCGCATCAAGGCATGCGACGGCTCCTGGCGATTGTCCGGCATCTGGATCGCGAGCGAGCCGCCTTCGGCGAGCAGAGAATAGAGACGTGGTGTCAATTCATGATGATTGGGGAGCCATTGCAACGAAGAATTCGCGAAAATGATGTCCGGCGGCGTCGTCGGGCGCCAGGCGGCAATATCGCGCTTTTCAAAATTGATTTTCGGCAACCTTGTACGGGCGCTCTCCAACATGCGATCGGAACTATCGAGACCGATCACGTCGGCTTCGTCGAACCGCGTTTGCAGCAGACGGGTGCTGGCGCCCGGCCCGCAGCCAAGGTCGACGACGCGGCGTGGGGTTCGGGTCGGCACATGGGCGAGGAGATCGTTCGCGGCGCGTACCCGCTCTTTCTCGAATTTGAGATAGAGCGCGACGTCCCATTCGTTGGCATGAATGAAAGGCGAGGCGCGTTCAGACGTCTCAATCGGCTGAGTCACTGGGCCCCTCCCGGACAGACATTAAGGAGGGAGATTGGCGAGCAATATGTCCAATTTCAGGCCTGTTTTGGAGCGTGTCCAAAGAGTTGAATCGCTGTGATCCGCGGAAGGGCGCGCAATCAGCATTGGATAAGCGACGTTCTTAATCATTCGCGTGAAAGCGCTGCTTGCGATAATCTTTCCTTTAGTCGCGGTGTCGCGAAATCGAGAAAGGCGCGCAGCTTGAGCGGCGTCAGGCCGCCAGGTCCGCGCACCAGGCTGACCGGCCAAGGCGGCGGCTCGAAATCCTCGAGCA
>JASLHV010000439.1 GCA_030153205.1 Roseiarcus sp.
TTCGCGGAACCTGCTTCTTTATCTTCGCGTTTTGGGGCTCTGATAATTCACACTGGAGCGAAAGCGGTGCATTTCTCAGTTGAAATTTATCGCGACGGTCCCGACGGCTCCGCTGAAACAATCCATCGCATGACGATAAACGCTCTCACCCCTAAGCGCATCAAAGCAGTGGCAGCAGATCAGCTAAAGATATGGGCCCCGCGTGGTGCGACCCGCGTTGTGATCCATAACCCCAGCAGACAAAAGCTTTACGAGTGGCGTGTAGGCGAGGAGCCGCCGTAGCTACTCCGGCCGCGCAGCAACGCGCTTGATCATCTCACGGTCGGTGATCGCAAGCTCTTTGATCATCTTCTCTCTGGCTTCGTCCGCGTCCTTGGCCGACACCGTGCCGAGATGGACAGGCTTGCTACCCCTGATCCGGGTGACGACCCAACGCGGCGACGCTTTACTCATGTGGCGAATCTGGGACGCCTCTGAGAAGAGTCAAGTCAGGGCTTGAATGAAACCGCCGTCAACCCAGATATCTGCCGACGCGCACGGCATTCGCCCCCCGAACCCCCTGCGCCTCATTTCGGCCCTGCCACCGCCCGTGGCGGGGCCGATTTGCTTAAGGTACGTCGACAAAAAAACGAGGTCCCGAAGGGCCTCGTGAAAGTTGTGCTCCAGGCATTGAGGGGGCCAAGAACGAATTGCATCGTAACAATTTGTAACGATTTCAACAATTGTGCTCAAAGCGATCGCATTATTAGTGCACATAGCGAGCAAATCGGTGGATAACTTTTCTTTAAGTCGTTGAAATTATTTATCGATTTAGAGATGAGCATAATGATTACAAATCAGTTGCTCTACCAACTGAGCTAAGCCGGCTTTTGCTGAGGTATATCAGCTATTTGTTTCAAAATTTTCTCAATGGCGAGTTACGTGCCGTTTGACCTTTGACTCGGCGGTCAGAGGAATAGGCCGGCGCCGCTGGCCTCTGCAATGAAAATATTCATCGCGCGGCGGTCGAATAAGCGACCGCGGCGCAGTTTGCGATGTCGTCGCTTGTTTTAGTGGCTTATTCCGCCGCGATCCGGGCTGGCTCCGTCCGACGCGCCCGGGGGTCGCGGTGCATCTTGCCGTCCTTCATGATCATGGCGAGGCGTTTCGGGCCCACCAGGACAGACTGATCCGCGAGCGGGTTGCCGTCGACGAGGAGGATATCGGCGAGCGCGCCTTGCTTGATCAGGCCGAGCTCGCCCTTGTGACCCATCAATTCGCCGCCGACCGCCGTGGCGCAGCGTAGGGCTTCGGCCGGCGTGTAGCCGAAGAACTTCACGAAATGGCCGATGTCGCGGGCATTCTGACCCATCGGCGTCAACTGGAAGCCGTAGTCGCCGCCGACCACGACTTTCATGCCGCGCTTGCGCATCTGTTCATAGGTGCGGCAGGTCGCTTCGATCTTGCGCTGGAAGCCCATTTTCGCGACGACTTCCTTGGTGAAGCCCAATAGCTCGCCCTCGTAGACCGTATTGTGCAACAGGCCGAAAGCTGGCCCGACAATGACGCGATCCTTCGCGGCTTCGAGCATGTCGAGCGCTTCTTCATCGGCGAAGTCGCAATGGTAGATGCAATCGACGTGATTGCGCACGGCGCGCTTGACGGAAGCGGCCGCGCGCGAATGGCAGGCGACGCGCTTGCCCCATTCATGCGCAATTTCGACGGCGGTCGCGACCTCGATCTCGCTCATCGAGGTGATTTCGGCGCGAGCGTTGGTGACGAATTCGTCGCCAGAAATATTCAGCTTGATATTGTCGACGCCTTCGCGACAGCAGAGCCGCACCGCGCGGCGGATTTCGTCGGGGCCGTCGGCGATCATGCCGAAGCTTTCGGCGTGAATATGTTGCTTGCGCTCGTCGCCGAGGCCGCCGGTGACCGTGATCTCAGGGCCGGCGGCGCGATAGCGCGGACCGGCGAGATAGCCATCCTCGATCTCCTGGCGCACCACGACGTCGATGCGCAGTTTCGCGGACGCCGCCGAGTAACAAGATGTGAAACCGTGATCGAGGATCAGCGTCGCATTGCGGCAGGTCCGCAAAAGATGCTCCTCCGGCGGAACTTCGCCGAGATCCTGATTGCGCAGAGGATTGACGAAAGAGAGATGGCAATGGCCTTCGACAAGGCCGGGCATCAACGTCATGCCGCCGCCATCAATGACCTCGACGCCATCGCGGTGAATCTGAGCGGCGCCTTGCGCCACCGCCGTAATACGATTGTTCTCGACCAGAACTTCGCCGGGGTAGCGATCATCCTTGTCGCCGTCCCAGATCTGAACGTTCTTGAATAAAAAGGCCATCGTTCGGTCTCCTCCCCGAATTCGAAACTCTAGGCCGACGCCGGTCTGCCGCCGGACGTTGCACGGGCTGTGTCGAAATTCGACGAAAGGATAGAGCCAAACTAATCGGCAAGTCCAATGAGCAAGGCGACCTGCCGGGCTGCGTCAAACTCAGGGCAGTTTCGCCACCCAGGGCCCTTCGACGAGGAAGGCCTCGCCGTCTCCGGGCCACGGCGGCATGGTGATCGCAACAAACACCAGGGGTTCGTCACCGAGCGCGCGAAACTGAAAGGCCGTTCCGAGCGGGATGGTGATCGAGACGCCGGGTAGGGCGGCGACAATCGTTTGACCTGTGTCGTTGGCGCGCCAGATTTCGCCGCGCCCCGACAAAAAGAACCAGATTTCCTCGACCGTCCGGTGTTTGACCGCATGCGAAACGGCGCCGGCGGGCAAAGTGAAGTGCGCGAGACTGCCGCGGTCAAGCGCCAGGAGGATTCGTCCAAGCGTGCCGTCCGGCGCGCGGACGCTCGGCTCAGCGGGCAGGGGAAGAGTCTCGAAAGCGCGCATCTTGGTTAGGGCTCCCGGCGGCGGCGCTCATCCTGCGCGATGGCGGCGGTCCTCGGCAAGCGCATCGGAAGCGGCGGGCTTTGGACCCGGCTCTCTCTCTGCTATGGAGGCCGAATGAACGACGCCCATCATCTTAGCGAGACGGAAGTCCTCGACGAATTTCGCGCTGCCGGCGCGCTGCTCGAGGGGCATTTCATCCTGTCGTCCGGTCTGCGCTCGCCGATCTTTTTGCAAAAAATGTTCGTCTTCCAGGACCCAGTCCGTACCGAGCGGCTTTGTCGGGCGCTGGCGGGAAAGGCGGAAGCCGCCTTTGGCAATATCGACGTCGTCGTCTCGCCTGCGCTCGGCGGCATCGTGCCCGGCTACGAGACGGCCCGATGGCTGGGCGCGAAGGCGATTTTTGTCGAGCGGGTCGACGGCGTCTTTCAATTGCGACGCGGCTTCGCCATCGAACCCGGCGCGCGCGTCCTGATGGTCGAGGATATTATCACCACCGGCCTGTCGTCGCGGGAATGCCTCGACGCAATCAAGGCTCATCCTGGCGAATTGGTCGGCGCGGCCTGTCTCATCGACCGCTCAGGCGGCAAGGCCGACATCGGCGTGCAGCGCGTCGCGCTGGCGACGATGAATATTCCTGCTTATCCGGCCGACGCGCTTCCGCCGGAACTCGCCAAGATTCCCCCGGTCAAGCCGGGCAGCCGGCAGAGCGTCGGCGCCGCTTAAAGCCCTGCGGCGGGCTCTGAGATGAATAGGAGAGCTGTGGTTATGCCTGGTTCGCTCCGTCTTGGCGTCAATATCGACCACGTCGCCACGGTGCGCAACGCGCGCGGCGGAGCGGTTCCCGATCCAGTGCGCGCGGCGCTCCTCGCCATCGAAGCGGGCGCCGATGGGATCACAGCCCATTTGCGCGAGGATCGCCGCCATATTCATGATGACGACATGACGAGGCTGAAAGCAGCGATCGGCAAGCCGCTCAATTTCGAAATGGCGGCGACCGAGCAGATGCTTGATATCGCCCTGCGCATCAAGCCGCATGCCTGCTGCCTGGTCCCGGAGAAACGTACTGAGCGGACAACCGAGGGCGGTCTCGACGTGATCGGCGGGCATGATCATTTGAGGCCCTTTGTCGATGAACTATCGCGCGCCGGCATCCGCGTCTCGATGTTTATCGAGCCGTCCCTCGAAGCGCTTGAGGCGTCGGCCTCGCTCGCCGCGCCAGTCGTCGAATTGCATACCGGCGCCTGGTGTGACGCGCTCGCGCATGGCGACGACACGCGCGGCGCTCACGAATTCAACCGCCTGCGTCAGGCTGCGACCGCGACGAGGAAGCTGAAACTCGAATGTCATGCCGGGCATGGGCTCGATTTCGATAGCGCGCGCACGATCGCGGCGCTGCCGGAAATCGTCGAACTGAACATTGGGCACTTTTTGATCGGCGAAGCGATTTTTATCGGTCTTGCCCAGAGCGTGAAGAGAATGCGCGCGGCGATGAACGAGGGTCGAAAGAATGCAGCGTGATTTTGCTCGGCGCTGGCGCACCGTCCAGATGAGCCTGCGCCCATGATCATCGGTGTCGGTAGCGATCTTTGCGACATTCGTCGTATCGAGGAAACGCTCGAAAAGTATGGCGAGCGTTTCATCGCGCGCTGCTTTACCGAGATCGAGCGGCGAAAATCGGACGCTCGCGCCGATCGCGCTGCGTCCTACGCCAAACGTTTCGCCGCAAAGGAAGCTTGCGCCAAGGCTCTAGGCACAGGCCTCCGGCATGGCGTGTTCTGGCGCGACATGGGCGTCATCAACCTGCCGAGCGGCCAACCGACGATGCGCTTGGCGGGCGGCGCTGCTGCACGGCTCGCTGCGATCACGCCTGCAGGTTGCGAGGCCTTCATTCATGTGACGATCACCGATGAACATCCGCTCGCGCAGGCCTTTGTGGTGATCGAGGCGCGGCCAAGCAAAGGAGCTGACGTCAAGAGTATTTGAGAATGATTTTAAACTGAGAGCCGCTACCTTTGAATCGCTCTCAACTATAGTTTTGAAGCTCTCTAATAAACTGCCTTTTTTTTCGACCACACCCCCTTTTGTGATTGTCATTGAGCCCTCGGCGCCATAACGGACACAAAACTGTTGTGAAGAAGGCGCTAATCGTTGCTCGTCGCATACTTAATCATGCTGCGCGAAGGCATAGAGGCGGCGTTGATCGTTGGCATCGTTGCGGGCTATCTCAGACAAACCGGACGCTCGCAATGGATGCCGGGCGTATGGGTCGGCGTCGCGTTGGCCTGTGTTTTGTGCCTCGCTCTCGGCATTGCGCTTGACCATGTGAACGCAGAATTTCCGCAGCGCCAGCAAGAGCTCTTCGAAGGGCTCGTTGGACTTCTGGCGACCGTCATTCTGACTTCGATGGTCTTTTGGATGAAGAAGGCCGCGCGCTCGATCAAAGCGGAGATTCACGATTCGATCGACAGCGCGCTGGGCGCGCACGATCGCCAGGGCCTCGCGCTGATTGGCATGGTGTTTTTCGCGGTCGGTCGCGAGGGGTTGGAGTCGGTGTTCTTTTTGCTCGCGATCGTGGAACAGAGCCACGGCTGGGCCGTACCCATCGGCGCCGTGCTCGGATTGGCCTCGGCCATCGGCGTCGGCTTCGCGATCTACTATGGCGGCGTCAAACTGGACATGCGCCGTTTCTTCCGTTGGACGGGCGTGTTCATTATTTTTGTCGCTGCGGGACTTCTCGCCACCTCTCTGCGCGCGTTTCACGAGGCGGGGGTTTGGAACGGCCTGCAAAAGGTCGTTTTCGACTTCAGTGACGTTTTACCGCAGGACAGCGTCCTCGGTACTTTGCTCTCCGGCTTTTTCGGTTATCAGGAAGCGCCGACAATTGGCGAGATCGCGCTCTATCTGGCCTTTCTCATTCCCGTCTTGTCGTTCTTCTACACCTCGTCAAAGCCTTTGGCGAAGCCGCATCCCGCCTAAAATGGCGAACTTGTTATCCAAGTGAGAAAGGGGTCGACATGTCGTACCGTAACCGCTTCGTTCCTGGCGCCGCTCGATTGGGTGCGCTTGCGCTCTTGGCGGCGCCCGTCGTTGGCGCCTCCGGAATTGCGTTCGGTCAAGCGGAAGCAGCGCCCATCGCGCCCGGACAGATTTTGATCACTCTCACGAATACAGGTTGCCAGCCCAATAATGTAGCTGTGCAAGCCGGCAAGACAACGTTCAAGATTCAAAACGACAGCAGCCGCGCCGTCGAGTGGGAAATCCTTAAGAACGAGCTTGTCATCGACGAACGTGAGAACATTCTGCCGGGTTTCTCACAGGTCATGACGACGACGCTCGATGCTGGCGATTACGAGATGCGCTGCGGTCTCTTGAGCAATCCCTTCGGCACTCTGAAGGTCGCAGCGACGGATGTCGCGCCGGCCAAGCCGTCGGCGATGGAGCTGGTGGGACCGCTCGCTGAATACAAGAACTACGTCAAGAGCGAAGTCGATGCGCTTGTCGTGGGCACGCGCAAGCTCG
>JASLHV010000463.1 GCA_030153205.1 Roseiarcus sp.
GGGGCGTGAGGACGGCGGTCGGTTCGTCGAGAATAAGAATTTTGGCGTCGCGGTACAAAGATTTTAGAATCTCGATTCGTTGACGTACACCGACCGATAGAGTTCCGACGATGGCGTCGGCGTCGATCGCGAGCCGATGAATGCGGCTGAGCTGCAAAACCTTCTCTCGCGCTTCGCGCCGGGCGATAAAAGGGCCACGGCGCGGCTCGCGCGCATAGACGATGTTCTCCCACACGCTTAAGGAGTTGAAGAGCTTGAAAGCCTGGTGGACCATGCCCATGCCATGGCCGATCGCGTCCACGGCCGAACGGAAATGGACTTCCTTGCCACGCAGCCAAATGCTTCCCTCATCAGGCTGATGCAGCCCGTAGAGAATGCTCATCAGGGTCGACTTGCCAGCGCCGTTTTCGCCCATGACGGCATGGATCTCGCCGCGCTCCACGGCGAGATCGACGTGATCATTGGCGAGGACTGGGCCATAACGCTTGACGACGCCCCGCGCCTCCAGCTCCAGCGCCGCCATTGATTTTTATTTCGCCATCATCGGATCGGCGATCTTCAGCGAGCCGCCCGCGATTTCGTCAGCGAGCGCTTTCACCTTGGCGATCGCATCGGGATAATCCGCGATCGTGCATTTGGAGTTCTTCACGTCGCCGCCGAGCCCGGTGAGCGCCATGCCGCCTTCCTTCAAGCCAAGCGCGGTGATCGGCTGTTGGGTTCCCGCGACAATCCCCTTGACGGCAAGTACGACGGAGACGTCGGTCTTCTTCTCGACATTGTCCATCACCATGCCGGCCGCTAGCGGGCATTGATTGACGTCGACGCCGTAAGCATTGGCGCCGGGAGAATCTTGCAGCGCTTTGAAGATGCCGCCGTTGGAGCCTGCGCCGGCGGCGAGAATGCGATCGGCGCCGTCGGCGAGCATCGCGGCGGCGCGCTCCTGTCCGCGCGCGGGATCCTGGAAGGGATTGGAGCCGCCGACCCAGAGAGTCGGCGAGATTTTGATATCCGGCTTGACGTGTTTGGCGCCTTCGATGAAGCCGTCGGTATAGCGGTGCAGGAAGGGAATATCGAGGGCGCTGATCGCGCCGACCTTGCCCGTCTTCGTCGTCAAAGCCGCTTCGGCGCCGGTGAGGAAGCTCGCCTCATATTCGCGGAAGACCGAGCAATAGATGTTCGGCTTCATCTTGTCGAAGGGGCAGGAGTCGATCTGCAGAAACTTCGTGTTCGGAAAGGCGGTCGCCACTTCCGGCAGCATGTCGTTGAACTCGAAGCCGATGGCGATGACGATCTTCGCGCCCGCCTTGGCGGCGGCTTCAAGGTTTTGCCGCTCGGTGGTCGGGTCGGTGCTCTCGTAAGTCTTGGCTTCGCCGCCGAGCTCTTTGGCGACCTGTTCCGTGCCGGTCTTGCCGAGCTTGAGAAATTCATCGACCCCGATCGGCCCTGGAGAGACATAGACGAAGAGCGGCTTATCGGCCGCGAGCGCGGTCGAGGCGACAAACGTCGCGGCGGCCAGGGCCGCCAGTCCGGCTATAAATTTCATGCCAATTCTCCCACTCAGCGAGAGAGAATTGACCGTCTCTCGCGCGCCGCCCGCCAAATTCCATCAGAACTTGGTTGGCGGCGCAACGGGGTCAGTGCGGCTAGGCGCCGCGAGCCGCTGTGCGCCGTGGCTTCAGGATCGTCCCAACGTCAGTGATCGTTGCGGAGCGAATGGAGATTTCACCGCTCGCTTTGGCTAGAGTATTCCGAGGCCACCCTCATCCGCTGCCAGCGTTCCCATCCGCCGTTGCGATCCGCTCAACCTAATAAGGCGTATCTCCCCCATCCGCGTTCACCGCCTGGCCGCGAATGATCAGCGCGTCGTCGCTCAGCAGGAACGATATCGTCCGCGCGACTTCGGCCGGCTCGATATGGCGCAGGAGTTGCGAACTCACCAGTTTCGGAAAAACCTCGTCCGGCGGCGCGCCGGCGATGGCGCCATAAGCGACGGCGACTTCGCGCAACATCTCGGTCGCAACGCCGCCGGGACAGACGCAATTGACGTTGATGTCGTGCGCCGCGAGCGCCGCCGAGAGCATGCGCGTCACGCTGATCAGCGCCGCCTTGCTGGCGCTATAGGCGAGCGATTCCTTATGTCCCTTTTTGCCGGCTTCGGAAGCGACATTGACGATCGCGCCGCGAACGCCTTTGGCGATCATCGCCTTCGCGGCGAGGCGCGCCGCCTCATAGGCGCCGAAGACGTTGACGGAAAATATTTTCGACCAATCGTCCCAAGCCGCCTCGAGCGGATCGGCGTGTTTGACGATCGCAGCGCAATTGACGAGGCCGTCGATGCGCCCAAGCCGGCTTTCCGCTTCGGCGATGGCGGCGCTGATCGACGCCGGATCGGCCGCGTTCAACGTCGCCGCAAAGGCGCGGCTTTTGTCGAGCGAGGCGAGGGCGGCGTCGAGCGCGTCACGTCTAACATCAGTGAGGACAACATGGGCGCCTTCATCGATGAGAAGCGCGGCGGCGGCTTGTCCGATGCCGCCCGCTGCGCCGGTGACGATGAAGCCCTTGCCGACATGGCGATCGAATGAACGCGTTTGGCGCGGCGCGATCGGCGCATGCGGCGGCCGCGTCGAGAATTCGCCCATTGTGCCAACTCCGCAAAACGCGGGCGCGAAATCAACGCCCGTCGAGAAAGTCGCGGATATCGGGGTCCTTCGTCAACGCCGCCAAGTCTTCGGCGCTCGGCAATTGCGGCCGATCGCGCTCAGCATTGACCAGGCAGAGAAAGCCGAGCGGCTCTTTCGCCGCAGCCCGGAACTGGTGCCACGCCCATGCTGGAACGGTCACGAGATCATGCAACCCGATGTCGCGCACCTCGCCGCCGACGAGGCAGCGGCCGCCGCCGCGCAAGATCAGGACGGCGTGCATATGCTCATGACGTTCGAGCGTCGAATAGCCGCCGGGCGCGACCTCGAAATAGCGCAGCTCACCGCGCAAATGCGGATCGGAGAAAAGTATTTGGCGCGTGACGTCTTTGAACGGCGCACCGGCTTCCTCCTTATAGCGTCGCGTTTCGACGCCTTGCCAATGAAAATTGTCTTGGGCGGCGCGGTGGACACTGTCCAGCGTCTGGTCAGACATTGGCCTCTCCATATTCGCGCGCGGCGACGGCGCCGACGAACGCGCGCGTCTGTTCCACCATCTCGTGCTTGGGCGACGCGAGCAAGGCGCCGCCGATCAACAGCATCACGTCGGCGCCGTAAAAATCGACGATCTCCGAAACGCGAGCGACGCTCATGCCGCCCGCGGGCGCGGGGAGGGCCGGCGCGACATTGCGCCAGGGCTGGCGAAGCGCATCCGCGATCTTTCGGCACCTTTCGGACGAATAGCCGAAGCGGCCGCCATAATTCGGGAAGATCGAAGCGTCGGCGCCGAAAAGACGAAACAGGCGGGCGTAGACCTCAGGCGCGATCTGAGCGCCGGTGAGGGTCGGATGGGCGAGAAAAAAGAGATCGCGATGCGCGCGCCGCAAACCTTGCAATGTCGAGGGACCGGCGATGGCCGGCGCGATCAAGAACGTGTCGACGCCCTCCGCCCGCGCAATAGCGATCTGGCGCTCCATCGCGGCGCGGTCGCCGGAAAGCGAGGGCGCATAGCGTGTCGCATGTCCGGTCTGCTTGACGGCGGCGCGTACCGCCGCCGCGCAGGCCGGGATCCGCTTCTCGAAGGGCGAAAAAGCCTGATCGGCGAGACCGTGATCGTCCTTGAGATAATCAACCCCGCCGAGCGCCAGATCATGCGCGAGTTCAGCCAGGGCTTCCGGCGACAATCCCTGCGGCTTGAGCGCCGAGGCGGTGAGCGGCCGTCGCCCAGCGCCGACCCGTTTGCGCAATCCCGCGAGGCCTTGGCCAGGCCCATCGAAAGAAGAGACAAGATCGGCCGGAAGATCGACATCGACCAACGAGACGTCTTCGTGCAGTGACGTATTGCCGAAGAGCATGTTCATCAACTGGCCAGCGTCGCCGCCGACCGTCGCGACAGCAAGCGCGATCTTGACCTCGAAGACGCCGCCGCCGCGATCGACAATGTCCCGCGTTTCGCCGACGATGTCGGAAAGAATCTCTTCGTCGCGGATCGCCGCCAGGGGCGCTTCGACGCTTTGCTCGATCGCAATGGCGCGGGCGCGCTCCTCGATCGCGTCGGCGCGAGCGCGAATTCGGTATGTCGCGATCAATCGAGAAGCCGTCATATCCTGCCGTTTCCAGCCGTCCCGACAGGGACGGCCGCCGCCCTCTACGCCATGGCCAGGGCCGGCGCAACTTCCTGTAATCTGTAAAAATATCGGGCCGTCGCGTCGATTTGCGCCGCCTTGAATCGATAAGATTATTCTATATAACAATCTGAAACAACGTGCGGCGCCCGATTGCCCGGCGAACGCCGTGCGATCGCGATGGCCGGAACGTTGGCGCTTTCTCCTGAAGGAAGGCGAACGCCGCGCGGCGGGGAGGGAAGCGATGGATCGTCGGCAATTGCTGATCGGAGCTTCGGCGCTCGCGTTCGCGCCGCGCGTGGCGTTCAGTCAGGACGTCAAGCCGCTGAAGATCGGCGTCATGAACGACATGTCGAGCGTTTACGCCGATTACCAAGGCGTCGGCTCTATTGTCGCGACGAAGCTCGCGGTCGAGGATAATTCCAGCAAACTCGGCGTTCCCGTCGAGATCGTATCAGCGGATCACCAGAACAAACCCGATGTCGGCAGCGCCATCGCGCGCCGCTGGATCGACGCCGAAGGCGTCGAGGTGATCATGGACCTGCCGAATTCGGCCGTCGCGCTCGCCGTGCTCAATGTCGTGACGGAAAAGAACAAAGCGGCGATCGGCTCCGGCGCGGGGACATCCGCGCTCACCGGGCCGAAATGTTCGAAGAACTTCATTCACTGGACCTATGACACCTATGCACTCGGGACAGGCATTGGCAAAGCGCTGACGGAGCAAGGGGGGAAGACCTGGTTCTTCATTGCGGCGGACTATGCCTTCGGCAAGGATTTGCGCGACAATTGCGCCGCAGCCGTCGAGGCGGCGGGCGGCAAAGTTCTCGGCGACGTGCGCCATCCGCTCAACACCGCGGATTTCTCGTCGTACCTTCTGCAGGCGCAGGCGTCGGGCGCCGATGTTGTCGGCCTCGCCAATGCCGGCGGCGATTTGAACAATACGATCAAGCAAGCCGCTGAATTCGGCCTGACCAAGAAACAGAAGCTCGCCGGCCTCATTTTGAATGTGACCAATATCCCGGCGCTCGGTCTCGAGGCGGTGCAGAATGCGACGATCTGCTCGGGCTTTTATTGGGATATGAATGAAGGGACGCGCGCTTTCGCCAAGCGCTTCCAAGCCGCTCACCCCAAGGCGATGATGCCAAACGACATGCATGCCGGCATGTATTCGGCGACCGCGCATCTTCTCAAGGCAATGGCCACGACGAAGAGCGCCGCCGATGGCGTCAAGTTGATCGACCAGATGAAGGCTATGCCGACCGACGATCCGCTCTTCGGCCAGGGATCGATTCGCATCGATGGGCGCAAACTGCACCCGATGTACCTTCTCGGGGCCAAGAGCCTCGCCGAATCCAAAGGCGATTGGGACTATTTCAAGGTTCTGGCGACGATCAAGCCCGAAGACGCGTTTCGCCCCTTGGAGAAGGGCGGCTGTCCCTTTGTGAAGGCCTAACGCGGCCAGGGAATCCGGTCGTCCGTCGTTGCGCAGAGCCATAGGCGCTCTTTGCGCGCCCGTCGTCTCACGGACGCCCGGCCGCGGCCGGGCTATAGTGACGAAACGATCCAGAATATGCGGCCGTTCCGCGATCGCTTGCCCTTCGTTCGCAATGATGGCGCGATTTAAACCCTCCTCACCGGGCAGAGTTGAACGCGGCCGCGCCGACGGGCGCGACCGCGCTCAAGCCGCGGAAAGCTCAAAAAGGTACGGCGGGCCGGGCGTCGGGGGACAAGCGCCCGGTTGCTTTTTCAAGCGTCGGCGGCGTCGTCGAGTTCTTGCGGATCGGCATTGTCGAGAATGCGCTCGGCGATCAGGCCGGAATTCTCGCGGATCGCCCGTTCGATCTTGGCGGAAATATCAGGATTGGATTTCAAAAAGGCCTTGGCGTTTTCGCGACCCTGGCCGAGCCGTTGACTATCGTAGGAGAACCACGCGCCCGATTTTTCGACCACGCCGGCCTTGACGCCGAGATCGATCAATTCGCCGCTCTTCGAGACGCCCTCGCCATACATGATGTCGAATTCGACCTGTTTGAACGGCGGCGCCACCTTGTTCTTGACGACTTTCACGCGGGTCTGGTTGCCGACGACCTCTTCGCGATCCTTGATCGCGCCGATGCGGCGGATATCGAGACGGACCGAAGCATAGAATTTGAGGGCGTTGCCGCCGGTCGTGGTCTCCGGCGAGCCATACATCACGCCGATCTTCATGCGGATCTGGTTGATGAAGATCACCATCGTATTGGAGCGCGAGATCGAGGCCGTGAGTTTGCGCAAAGCCTGACTCATCAGGCGGGCCTGCAAGCCGGGCTGCGATTCGCCCATCTCGCCTTCGATTTCGGCGCGCGGCGTCAAAGCGGCGACCGAATCGATGACCAGCACATCGACCGCGCCGGAGCGCACCAGCGTATCGGTGATTTCGAGCGCCTGCTCGCCGGTGTCGGGTTGCGACACAAGGAGGTCTTCCAGATTCACGCCGAGTTTGCGAGCGTAAACCGTATCCAGCGCATGCTCGGCGTCGACAAAGGCGCAGACGCCGCCTTTCTTTTGCGCTTCCGCGATCACATGCAGCGTCAGTGTTGTTTTTCCTGACGATTCCGGTCCATAGATTTCAATCACCCGGCCGCGCGGCAATCCGCCGACGCCAAGAGCGATATCGAGACCTAGCGACCCTGAGGGAATCGTCTCGATCTCCTCGGCCTGCTGGTTTTTGCCCAGCCGCATGATCGAGCCTTTGCCGAAGGCCCGCTCGATTTGCGACAGCGCGGCGTCCAGCGCCTTGGTCTTGTCCACGGAGGTTCCTTCCACGAGGCGGAGATTAGCTTGCGTCACGGCGCGTCATCCTTCTGGCACGGTCGGCGGCGAGGCCGCAACAGCGGCGTCGGATTGGAGTATGTGCATGGTTTGTTCTCGCTCGCAAGCGAAATCTGTTCTCTCTATGTTCAAATTTTGAGCGGCCCGGCAGAACGATTATGGCGGCGCCCAATCCGGTGATTCGGGCGTTCACCAAGTCGTGCGCGCGTCCATGTCTCGACGCCGGTCTTTCCGCATCGCGGCCATTGCGACCGGCGCAGGTCGGCGCCACAAGGGGAGGGCCATGCCGTCGATGCGACCCGCCTTGCTGACGCCCCTGATCATCGCCACCGCGCTGTTCATGGAGAATCTCGACGGCACGGTGATCTCGACCTCGCTGCCCGCCATCGCCAAGGATTTCTCGCTCGATCCGATCGTTCTGAAGCTGGCCCTGACCTCCTACATGCTGACCTTGGCGGTCTTCATTCCAGCGAGCGGCTGGGTCGCGGATCGGTTCGGCGCGCGGACGGTTTTCTGCGCTGCGATCATCGTCTTCACGCTGGGCTCAATCCTTTGCGGCTCGTCCACGTCCCTCCGTACGCTCATCGCGGCGCGCGTCTTCCAGGGCGTTGGCGGCGCGATGATGGTGCCGGTCGGTCGTCTGGTGCTGCTGCGCAGCGTGCCGAAAAAAGAACTCGTCAGCGCGCTCGCTTATCTGACCATTCCCGCTCTGATCGGGCCGGTGCTGGGGCCGCCGGTCGGCGGCTTCATCACCACCTATTTTCACTGGCGCTGGATTTTCTGGATCAACGTGCCGATCGGCATTATCGGCGTCGCCTTGTCTCTGGCTTTCATCGAGAATTTGCGCGAGGAGCAAGTCGGTCCTTTCGACTTCACCGGCTTCTTTCTATCAGGCTTCGGCCTTTCGGCGCTGATGTTCGGCCTCACCGTGCTCGGTCGCGATTTCACGTCGCTGCCGACGGAATTTGCGATGCTGGCGATCGGCGTCGCCGCGCTCGCGCTCTATGCGCGCCATGCGAGGGGCGAGCCTAACGCAATCCTCGATTTGAGCCTTTTGAAGACGCCGACCTTCTTCGCCAGCGTCGTCGGCGGTTTTATTTTTCGAATCGGCATCGGCGCGATACCTTTCCTACTGCCTTTGATGCTGCAGATCGGTTTCGGCCTTTCGCCCTTCGCTTCCGGTTCGCTGACCTTTGCCGCGGCGGCCGGCGCGATGCTGATGAAATTCACCGCGACCGCGATCATTCGCCGTTTCGGTTTCCGCCGCATCCTGATCGTCAACGCCATCATCAGCGCGCTATTCCTTGCTTCCTATGGGCTCTTCACGCAAGCGACGCCGCAATGGCTGATCCTCATGGCGCTGTTGATCGGCGGCTTCTTCCGCTCGCTGGAATTTACAGCGCTGAACGCCATCGGCTTTGCCGACATCGAACAGCCCAAGATGAGCAGAGCGACGAGTTTCTCCAGCGTTGCTCAGCAAATGTCGCAGACGACCGGCGTCGCGGTCGGCGCCGCGGCGATCGAGACGATCCAGTTCTTCTATGGCGACCCGGCGCTAGCGACGCGCGATTTCGCTTCGGCGTTCTTTGTCGTGGCGCTCGTCTCCGTGTGCTCGGTCGCAATTTTCGCACAGCTTGCGCCGAACGCCGGCGCCGAAGTCTCCGGGCGAAGAGCGCGAAGAACCGAAAGCGCGCCGGCCGCAGCGGAGTAGGGCGCGTACCTCCTTCTCTCCTTGCGAGAGAAGGGCGCCCTATCCTCCCCGTAAAGCGAAGCGAAGCGGAACAGGGGAGGAGTACGTTCCTACGCGCGACCCCGGAACCCCGTCGCCAGCACATAAAGCTCCGCGCTGTCGGCGCGGCTCGCTTTCGGCTTCACATGGCGCACTGTCGCAAAGTCGCGCTTGAGGCCGGCGAGCAGCGCGCCTTCCGTGCCGCCTTGCAAAACCTTGGCGAGGAAAAAGCCCCCGGGCGCCAGAACTTCGCGGGCGAAATCGGCGGCGAGTTCGGCGAGGCCGACGATGCGCAAGTGATCGGTCTTGCGATGGCCAGTGGCGTTGGCCGCCATGTCGGAGAGCACGCCGTCGGCTTTTCCGCCAAGCGTCTCTTTCAGATACTCCGGCGCCGCGGCGTCATGGAAATCCATCACCTTGAACTCGGCGCCGGGGATCGGCTCGATGTCGAGAAGATCGATGCCGACGACTCTGCCCTTGCCCTGGGCCGCGCCGATGCGTTCGGCGGCAATGAGCGACCAGCCGCCCGGCGCGGCGCCGAGATCGACGATTTTCTGACCGGGTTTGAAAAGACTGTATCTCTCGTCGATCTCGATCAGCTTATAGGCTGCGCGGGAGCGATAGCCCTGACGGCGCGCTTCGGCGACAAAAGGATCGTTGAGTTGACGCTCCAGCCAGAGCGTCGAAGAGAGGCTGCGCTTGTCGGAGGTACGAACCCGCGTTTTCAGCGAACGCCCGCCCTCGCGGCCCGATCGTCCACCGCCGCCGTGTCCGCTCGCCATGCTCAATCGCCTGCGCGACGCCAGACGCGATCGGCGCTCATCAGTTGCGTCAGAATGCCCTCGCGCAATCCACGATCGGCGATGCGTAGCCGTTCGGCTGGAAAGCGTCGCCGGATCGCCTCCAGGATCGCGCAGCCGGCGAGCACGAGATCGGCGCGATCGCGGCCGATGCAGGGATTGGCCGCGCGATCGGCATAGGGCATGGCGCGAAGACGTTGGATCGTTTCGTCGATCGCCTCTTTGTTCATCCAAAGACCGTCGACATAGCGACGGTCGTACCGCGGCAATCCAAGATAGACGCCGGCGATCGTCGTCACTGTTCCCGACGTCCCGAGCAGATGGAAGCGTTCGCAGCGCGTTTCCGCGCGCACGCGCTCTTCAAAAGGGGCCAGTTCTTCATTGACGAATTCAACCATGGCGTTGAAAGCCGCTTCGTCGACGTGGACCCCGCCGAATCGTTCGGCGAGCGTGACCACGCCAAGGCGCAACGATTCCCATGCGCGAATGCGCCCCGCGCCATTCTCGCCGTGCCTTGTCTCCGGCATCTCTTGTCCCGACAGCCAGACGACTTCCGTCGAGCCCCCGCCGATATCGAACAGCGCGATGGATTTAGCCTCGCGATCGACAAGCGCGCCGCAGCCCACCGCGGCGAGTTGCGCCTCCGTCTCGCGATCGACGATTTCGAGTTCGATGCCGAGCCTCTCACGCACGTCGTTGAGAAATTCAGCGCCATTGGCGGCCGATCGGCAGGCCTCCGTT
>JASLHV010000483.1 GCA_030153205.1 Roseiarcus sp.
TAACGCGTCCTTAACGCCCTCCGCTTAATTCTAATTTAAGCAAGCGAGCGAAGCGTAAGGCGGCGTCACATTCATGAAACAGGTTGCGGTGCTGATGGGAGGCTGGTCGGGCGAGCGGCAGGTTTCGCTGCGGTCCGGCGCTGGTTGCGCCGCCGCGCTCGAAGCCGCCGGCTATCAGGTGACGAGGATCGACGTCACCCGCGACATCGCTGCCGTGCTCGCCAAGCTCAAGCCTGACGTCGTCTTCAACGCTTTGCACGGGCCGTTCGGCGAGGATGGCAAGATTCAAGGCGTGCTCGAATATTTGCGCATTCCTTATACGCATTCCGGCGTGCTCGCGTCGGCGCTGGCGGTGCAGAAAGATCTCGCCAAAACCGTGATGCGCGCCGTCGGCATTCCCGTCGCCGACGGCGCCGTCGTCGATCGCCACGAGGCGGCCGAGCGGCATATGCTCGAGCCGCCCTATGTTCTGAAGCCGCTCAACGAAGGCTCGTCGCTCGGCGTCGTCATCGTCAAGGAAGGGCGCTCGCATCCGCCGCAGGAAGTCGGCAGGGTCGACTGGCCTTATGGCGATAAGCTGCTTGCCGAAAAATATGTCGACGGCCTGGAATTGACTTGCGCCGTGATGGGCGACCGGGCGCTGGATGTCATCGACGTCCAGTCGGTGTCGGAAACTTTCTATGGCTACGATGCAAAATATTCAAAAGGCGGCTCTATTCACATTCTGCCCGCAAAACTTAAACCGAATATTTACCATGAAGTTCAAGAGTTGAGCCTTAGAGCGCATCGGGCGCTCGGCTGCCGCGGCGTGAGCCGGGCGGATTTTCGCTATGACGAGAAAAAGGGGGAGCACGGCGAACTGGTCTGCTTGGAGGTCAACACGCAGCCAGGAATGACCGAAACTTCCCTCGTTCCTGAGATGGCGGCGTACGCCGGTATTTCGTTCAGTGAGCTCGTTTCATGGATGGTCGAGGACGCTTCATGCGACCGGTAGGCGGGGCTTTGGCGTTGGGCGGTCTGGTGATGGCGCCCTTGAGTCCGGTCTCGGCCGGCGTTGCGAACGTTCATGCGCCTCGCGTCCTGCTGCGCGGGGAACGCGGCGCCGGCCGCGGCTTGGCGCGCCTACGCAATCTTTCGCAGCCCGCGCCGAGAGGCTTCGGTCTCGCCCTGGCGGCAACGCTGGTTCTCGGCGTCGCTTTGTTCGGCGCGATCCGCGGCGGCGAATATCAAACCTTCATCGCGCGCGAGGGCGATCTTCGCGACGTCATCGCCCGGGCGTTGGGATTCGATATCGCGATGGTGACGATCTCGGGTCAGGCGGAGTTACGCGAGCAGGAAATTCTCGCTGCCGCCCACGTCAGCCCGAAAAGCTCGCTGCTGTTTCTCGATGCGGCGGAGGCGCGCAAAGGCCTCGAGGACTTGCCGCTCGTCAAATCCGCGAGCGTACGTAAGCTCTTTCCGAACCATCTTGTCATCGATCTCGTCGAGCGCGCGCCTTATGCGCTTTGGCAGAAGGACGGCAAAGTCTCGATCGTCGCCGCCGATGGCGCGCCGATGGATCAATTGACCGATTCGCGTTTCATCGGCCTGCCCTTTGTCGTCGGAGAAGGCGCCAATGAGCATTTGCCGGAATTCACAACGCTGTTGACCGCTGCCGGCGAACTTCGTCCGAAAATCAGAGCTGGGGTTCTTGTGTCCGGCCGCCGCTGGGATCTGGCGATGACCAATGGCGTCATCGTCAAACTTCCCGAACTCAATCCGCAGGCCGCGGTCGAGACGCTCCTCAAGTTGCAGCGTTCGGATCGCGTGCTCGATCGGGCGGCTCTCTCTCTCGACTTGCGTGTTCCAGGCCGGATGTTCGTCCGCTTGACTGAAGAGGCTGTGGAGGCGCGCGCCGCGGCCCATCCCGCCAAGAAAGGGGCGACATGAGCTTTAAGCCGCTAACGCCCCGACTGAGGCAAATTCCGCCTCGCAAAAGCGCGGTTCTTTCCGTTCTCGATGTTGGCGCGTCGAAAATCGTTTGCCTCATCGCGCGGCTGACGCCGATGACCGCGTCCGATTCGCTGCGCGGGCGTACGCATCGCTGCAAAGTTCTTGGCATTGGCCATCAGCGCTCGCGCGGCGTCAAAGGCGGCGCTATCGTCGATCTCGATGCGGCCGAAACGGCGATTCGTCTCGCCATCGACGCCGCTGAACGCATGGCCGGCGTCGAAGTCGAGAGCATTCTCGTCAATATGACTGGCGGCCGGCTGTCGTCGCAGCTCTATAACGCCAAAGTTGCCGTCGCACATAAGACGGTCAGCGATCACGACATCCATAAGGTGCTGGAAGCAGCCTCCCATGCGAGCGCAAAATCCGGGCGCATCGCGCTGCACGCGCTGCCGATGGGCTTTTCGCTCGACGCGACGCGCGGTGTCCGCGATCCCAAGGGCATGGTCGCGGTCGATCTTGGCGCGGAGCTGCATGTCGCGTCCTGCGATGGCGCGGCGGCGCGCAATTTGATGCTGGCGGTCGAGCGTTGCCACCTTCGCGTCGAAGCGGTCGTGGCGACCCCCTATGCGTCGGGACTCTCCTGCCTTGTCGACGACGAAGCCGAGCTCGGCTCGGCCTTGATCGATTTCGGCGGCGGCTC
>JASLHV010000251.1 GCA_030153205.1 Roseiarcus sp.
CGGCACTGGCGGCTCGTCCGTCATGCGCCTGCTCGCCGATCATCTGGCGCCGCGCCTCTTGAATAAGGACGCTGACCGCATCGAAGCGATTTGGCGTGACTTGGAATATGCGACGCACGCCACCACGATCGGCGCGATCACCGCGCTGGCGCTTGCGGCGGTCGATACGGCGCTTTGGGATCTAAGCTGCAAGCGGCGCGGTCTGCCGCTGTGGATCGCGGCGGGCGGCGCGAGCGATCGGCGTCCGCTCTATACGACGGAAGGCGGCTGGCTCCATTTGCCCGCAGAGGCGTTGGTGGAAGACGCGCTCGCGGCGCGCGCAAAAGGTTTCCGTGGTTCAAAGATCAAGATCGGCCGCCCGCATGTCTCGGAAGATCGCGCCCGTCTCGCCGCAGTACGTAAGGCGCTTGGCGACGATTTCGAGATCATGACTGACGCCAATCAAGGTTTCACGCTTGACGAGGCAATCCGACGCGCTGGTCAATTTTCAGAACTCGACCTTGCCTGGATCGAAGAGCCGCTGCCGGCGGACGACATCGATGGTCATGTCCGCCTGTCGAATTCAACCTCGACGCCAATCGCGATCGGCGAATCGCTCTATTCAATTCGTCATTTTCGCGAATATCTAGCCAAGGGCGGCTGCTCCATCGTGCAAACCGATGTCGCGCGCATCGGCGGCATCACGCCTTGGCTGAAAGTGGCGCATGCGGCTGAAGCGTTCGACGCGCCGATGTGCCCGCATTTTCTGATGGAGTTGCACGTAAGCTTGGCTTGCGCCGTGCCGAACGGCCGCTATGTCGAATATATCCCACAGCTTGACGATCTGACGACGCAAGGCATGACGGTCGAAGCCGGCATGGCGGTCGCGCCCAGCGCGCCTGGTCTTGGCATCGCTTGGGATTGGGACGCGGTCCAACGCCGCAGTATCGCGGAATTCAACAAGACGATCACCAATTGAGGGAGGCGAGCATGCAGCGCATGGGCATGATCATCGGCATTCGGCCGGAAAAGATCGACGAGTACAAGAAAATGCACGAGGCGGTATGGCCCGGCGTTCTCGCCAAGATTTCCGAATGCAACATCCGCAACTATTCGATATTCCTGCGTGAGCCTGAAAACTTCCTCTTCGCCTATTTTGAATACCACGGCGACGACTTCGCAGTGGATTCCGCGAAAATGGCGGCCGACCCGACGACGCAGAAATGGTGGGATATAAACATGCCCTATCAGCGTCGTCTCGATAGCGCCAAGGACGGAGAATGGTGGTCCGCTATGCCGTCCGTCTTCTTCTACCCGTGACGGCGGGATAGACGATGCCCTTCGATCCCAACACGCTCCGCCAGGAATGGCCGAGGCCGGGCGCGCCTCGACCGATCGTTACGATCGGCGCTGGCTCGATCGTCGCTGACGCCCATTATCCTGCCTATCGCAAGGCGGGTTATCCGATCGCGGGGCTTTTCGATCTCGATCGCGCCCGGGCGCAAGAAGTGGCAGGCCGATTTCAGGTCGAGAAAGTTTTCTCGACTCTAGAAGAGGCGACGAAGACGCAAGGGGCTGTCTTCGACCTGGCGACGCCGCCCGGCGCACATGCAGCGGTGTTGAAGGCCCTACCCGACGGCGCGGTGGTTCTGATCCAAAAGCCGATGGGTCGCGGCGAGGCGGAAGCGACCGAGATTCTCGCGATTTGCCGCGCCAAAAAACTCATCGCGGCGGTCAATTTCCAATTGCGTTTCGCGCCAACGATGTTGGCGATCCGCGACGCGATCGCACAAGGCTTGCTTGGCGACCTCGTGGATGTCGAAGCGCATCTCGCCATCGACACGCCTTGGGACATGTTCGCTTTCTTGAAAGGTTTGGAGCGCATCGAGATCGCGGTTCATTCAATCCATTATCTCGACCTCATGCGCAGCTTCCTCGGCGATCCCCGCGGCGTCCACGCCAAGACGATCGGACATCCGAAATCGACCATGGCGCAGACCCGTACTTCCGCCATTTTCGACTATGGCGAGAACGTGCGCTGCACATTGTCGGTCAATCACAATCACGCCTTCGGCCGCAGACATCAGGTCGCGGAGTTCCGGTTCGACGGGACTGAAGGCGCGGCCCATGTCAGCCTCGGCCTTCTCCTCGACTATCCGCGCGGCGAACGCGACGCGCTCTCGATCCGCGCGAAGGGCGGCTCGGAATGGATCGGCGTTCCCCTGCGCGGCGGCTGGTTCCCGGACGCCTTTATAGGCCGAATGGCCAATCTGCAGCGTTTCGCAGCCGGCGAAGACGCGGAACTTGTCGCAAGCGTCGAGGACGCCTGGTCGACGATGGCGCTCGTCGAGGCGGCGTACCGTTCGAGCGCGTCGCCCGCCACGCCACTGTCGCGCCATCCCTGAGTGAAAGGCGATCCATGATCGAACAATCGATCTACTACGAGGATTACGAACTGGGTCACGTCCGCGTGACCCATGGCCGGACGATCACCGAGACCGATTTCGTCGTCCATGCCGGCCATACCGGCGACTTCTTTCCTCATCATATGGACGCCGAGTTCATGAAGACGACGCCTTATGGGCAACGCATCGCTCATG